>JAAXQM010000228.1 GCA_012974295.1 Dehalococcoidales bacterium | reverse complement strand
ACCCCCTAATCCCCCAATCTTGGGGGATTTTTTAAAGCTGGGGGACACCCCCAGACCCCCGGCAGGAAGTATCCTGCACCTCTTTTTCAGCGGTCTCTTAATAATAAATGCACTGCTGTTATTATCAGCAGAACGAGGCAACCTTATTGCTTGGCTACCTTCTTCCAGTCTTCCGCAAAGCGGGCGATGCCGATATCGGTGAGTGGATGACGTATCATCTGCATCAGCATGCTGTAAGGTATGGTAGCAATGTGAGCCCCTGCCTTGGCCGCCTCAATTGTGTGAAGGGGATGACGGAGGCTGGCGGCAATCACCTGTGTGGGGAGTTTATAATAGTTGTAGATTCCCACCGTATCGGCAACCACACCCATCCCGTGATGGCCGATGTCATCGAGCCGCCCTACAAAGGGGCTGACGTAAGTGGCCCCCGCAAGGGCGCCGAGAAGTGCCTGGTTTGCTGAGAAGCAAAGGGTAAGGTTGGTCTTGATGTTCTCCCTGGATAGCACACTTATTGCTTCCAGCCCCGCCTCCGATATCGGTATTTTGACCACGACATTCTTATGCCATGAGGCAAGCTCTCGTGCTTCCTGTTTTATTCCATCAGCATCCGGACTGAGCGCCTCCACAGATATTGGGCCGTGAACCATGGAACATATCTCGAGGATGGCGGCCTTAAGGTCACCGGCTCCTTCCCTGGCTACCAGTGTTGGATTTGTGGTCACACCACTAATGACTCCCAGCCCGGCAGCATGGCGGATATGCTCTATGTTTGCTGTATCAAGAAAAATACGCATCTATATAACCACCTCTTCCTATAGAGAATGCTGAAAAGGTCTGAGTCAACCCCCTATATCCCCCAAGATTGGGGGATTTTTTATACCTGGGGGACACCCCCAGACCCCCGGCAGGAAGTATCCTGCACTTCTTTTTTAGCGGTATCCTATAGTCTTCTACTACCGGGGAGGGGAAACTATACCAGGGGCAACGTGGGTTGGGTACCCTCGCGGAGCACCCCTTTCGCTACCCCGACGAAATCGCGGAACAGGGGATGAGCACGGTTGGGACGGGATAGGAATTCGGGATGAAACTGACACCCAAGCATGAAGGGGTGATCCTGAAGCTCACCTATCTCTACCAGCTCTCCATCCGGCGAGAGACCGCTGAAAATCATGCCAGCTTCTTCCAATGTCTGCCGGTACTCGTTATTGAATTCAAAACGGTGGCGATGGCGCTCATGGACCACCTGCTCTTCGTAGGCTGATGCGGCCTTCGTCCCCGCTACCAGATGGCATGGATAGATGCCTAATCGCATTGTTCCGCCCTTGCCCGACGCCTCGCGCTGGCCCGGAAGCAGGTCGATCACAGGGTAAGAGGACTCCGGGTCAAACTCCGTAGAATTGGGCTTAGGGGAGCCTAGTATATGGCGGGTAAACTCAATCATCATAGTATGCATCCCAAGACATAACCCCAGGTAAGGGATTCTATGCTCGCGGGCATACTTGGCCGCGGTCACCTTCCCCTCAATGCCTCTTTCTCCAAAGCCACCGGGGACCACGATCCCTTGAACAGAGCGGAGCAGGCTATCGCCGTCCCTTTCCAGATCCTCCGAGTGAATCCATTGAACATCCAAATCTCGGTTATGGTAGACCGCGGCGTGGCCCAGCGCCTCCTTAACCGAGATGTAGGCGTCATGCAGTTCCACGTATTTGCCAACTATGGCGATGGAGACCGGTTCCTTGGGCTCCTTCATCTGTGTTACCAGCTGTCGCCACTCGCTGAAGTCGACGCTCGTATTGGGCAGGTCAAGCATATTCACAATGAGTCGCCCCAACCCTGCCTCCTCAAGAACCAGAGGTGTCTCGTAAATTACAGGCAGGGTGATCAGTGGTAAAACGGCCTGTGGATCGACGTCGCAGAAAAGGGCGATCTTGGCTCTTATATCGTTGGAGATTGGCTCATCGCTGCGGCATACAATAATATCTGGCTGGATACCGATTCGCCTGAGCTCGTTAACGCTGTGCTGGGTGGGCTTGGTCTTAAGCTCTCCAGATGAGGCGAGGAAGGGAAGAAGGGTAACATGAACGTAAAGGATATTCTCCCGGCCTACGTCGCTCTTCATCTGGCGAATGGCCTCAAGGAAGGGGAGTCCCTCGATGTCGCCCACCGTGCCCCCTACCTCGACAATGACAACGCTGGCCTCACTCTCTGTGGCCACCTGGTTGATACGTCGCTTTATCTCATTGGTAACATGTGGTACCACCTGAATAGTTCCGCCAAGAAAATCGCCACGCCTCTCCTGGGAGATTATCGAGCTATAGATCTGCCCCTGGGTTACGCTGGAGGAAGCGGTAACGTTGGTATCGATGAAGCGTTCATAGTGACCCAGGTCGAGGTCGGTTTCTTCACCATCTTCAGTAACGAAGACCTCGCCATGCTGATACGGAGACATTGTCCCAGGATCGACATTGATGTAGGGATCCAGCTTCTGAACAGAAACCGAGATGTTACGGCTCTTCAGAATTCTTCCTATAGAAGCGACGGTAATTCCTTTTCCTACTGAACTAACCACACCGCCGGTCACAAAGATATACTTCGCCATCCTATTGGTTCCTCAAATGGAAAGAATAATGGGATTAATGATTGAAAGCTTTCCTACTCGTGGTATACAAGCTACATAGAGGTAGTAAATCTTCAGAGGACGCTAGGTCTCTCCTCGACTTATATAGTATAAAAGGCTTCAGTTAAAAATGTCAAGTCTATTTCAGGTTCATTGCCTGGTTCGGTTGATATTATCACCATACAGTTGAAGAGAGTGCCGTGCAGCGCTAAGCCTGACGGGAGTAGGTGGGCTTTGTGGCGTTTGATAGCCAGCTTCTAAGATATTGATGAGAAAGAGGTGCTCCGATTCTGTAGGGGCCTCCCAGCTATAGAAGCCCCCCACGTTTGGGGGATACAGGGGGTTGATTAAGACTATTCCAGCAATCTCCAAATATCGGTTAATTTAGCCAGGGAACTCCGATTATATGCATTTCGTTCGCCTGGCTCCCTCATGGCATCGCTGGCCTTCTGCTCCCATATGTCTGGTACAGGGTTTTTATCAGGGAATTGCTTTAGTCCCCAAGCAGTTGTACAATACCTGCACAATGTCGGAAAAGATTACGTGGCTAGGAGGTTACAGTGTTCCGGTGCTGTGTCGCTTTATGATGCTGCAGCCGGAAAAAATACAGCGGTATTGTCATTCCTCTTGCCTGCTGCCAAGGATAACCTGGTGGTAGGATTTCTTCTACTACAGTGCTGCCCGGTGGGCTAATAAGTGAACTGGGATGGAGGCAGTATATGGAAGCTAAGGCTAAGTACCATGAAAGACCGTGGCTAAAATTCTATCCTGAAGGAGTTCCTGCAAACGTTGAAATTCCGGAGCGCTCTTTGCCTGAGATCTTTGATGAGGTAGCCGATAAATACTCAAGTAGAGCTGCGGTGATCTTCTACGGTAATAAGATAAGCTTCGGAAAGTTGAAGGAGGATATAGACAGGTTTGCGACAGCCCTCCATGAGTTGGGAATCCAGAAGGGAGATAAAGTTGCCCTCTACCTGCTGAACAGTCCTCAATTCATTATCGCCTATTTTGGTGCGCTCAAAGCGGGAGCCACGCTGACCCCGATTAGCCCAGTTTATACCAGCATTGAGGTAAAGCATCAGCTTGAAGATAGTGAGGCCAGGTCCATTGTGTGCCAGGATTTCCTTTATGAGAATGTTGAAAGGGCAGGAGGCGGACTCCAGAATGTCATTCTGACCGGTATCGGGGAGTATTTACCACTATCAAAGAGATTAGCGGGGAAAAGTATTCTGGGAAGGTATGGCAAGATGGAAATTCCCAGCCCGCAGCTTATTGAAAGTTGTGGCTTACACCAGTTCCAAAATCTATTAAAGAAATACCCGCCGAATCCTCCAAAAATAGAGATCAATGCAAGGGAGGATGTTGCTGTTCTCCCCTATACCGGGGGAACCACGGGCCTGCCCAAGGGTGCTGTGCTGACCCATTACAATCTGCTTGCCTGTGGGATGCAGGTCCAGGCTTTTTGGCCCACATTTGAGGAAGGCAAGGAGGTCGTTCCTGCACTGCTGCCCTTCTACCACATATATGGCCAGGTGGTAGTCATGTTGAACGGCCTGATGCTGGGTTCGACGCTGCTTTTGTTTACCACGCCTGACCTTGAGGAAATCCTATCCGCCATGGAAAAGTACAAAGCAACGGTATTCTACAGTGTGCCAACGGCATACCAATTCCTCAAGGACTTCGATAAGACTGACAGGTTCAATTGGAAGGGGCTCAAGATGATCACCAGTGGCGCCGATACACTTCATGAGTCAACGGTGAAAGATTGGGAGAGAAGGACGGGAGCCAAGATCATTGAGGGTTACGGCTTGACTGAGTGTAGCGCTGTATCTCATGTCAACCCTTTGGGAAGGCCAAAGGACGGTTCATTTGGGGTTCCGCTACCCAACATCGGTGCAGCGGTAGTTAACCATGAAACAGGCGAGTACCTTCCTCCCGGGGAGGTCGGTGAACTAATCATCGAGGGGCCAAACATAATGAAGGGCTACTGGAAGAGGGAAGAAGATACAAGGGAAAGCTTGGTGGAGCTGGATGGCAGGACGTGGCTCAGAACAGGCGACTTGGTCAGGATGGACGACGAGGGCTATTTCTACTTCTACGACCGGATGAAGGATTTGATCAAGTACAAGGGCTATTCCGTCTTTGCCCGGGAGATTGAGGAGGTCTTGCACCAGCATCCAAAGGTCAAGACGGCTGGTGTCTTGGGGGTTCCCAATCCCGACGTGGGACAGTTGATCAAAGCGATCGTGGTACTCGAAACCGACGCAAGAGGGAAAGTGTCCGAAGAGGAAATAATCAAATATTGCGAGGAGAATCTGGCCCATTATAAGGTTCCAAAGATCGTTGAATTCAGGGGTGAGCTCCCGAAGACAGACGTGGGAAAGGTATCACATAGGGAACTGAGAGATGAGCTAGAGGAGGAATAAGGTGACCTCTCCCTTTTTCGAGGTTGAACAGCTTACCAAGCGCTTCGGTGGTCTGACTGCAGTCAACGGGGTTAGCTTCCAGATTGGCAGGGATGAGATCGTTGGCTTGATCGGTCCCAATGGGGCGGGAAAGACGACTCTGCTGCGCCTGATAACCAGTATACTGAAGCCCGACTCCGGCAGGGTGAGATTCAAGGGCATGGATATCACCGGGGCTAAAGCCTGGGACATCGTCAACTGGGGAATCGCGGGCACGTTCCAGGTGACCAGGCCTTTTCGCCAT
>JAAXQM010000224.1 GCA_012974295.1 Dehalococcoidales bacterium | reverse complement strand
TTCCAGAGAGGATGACCAGCGCTGCCGGTATCTTGGGAATGGCTCGTAGCGCCCTTGAGATCGCCGCCCGTTACAGCAGTAAGAGGAAAGCCTTCGGTGGCAGGATCAGGGACTTTCAGGCGGTTAGCTTTAAGATTGCCGATAGCGTGACCAAACTCGATGCTGCAAGCTCCCTGGTACACGCCACGGCCATAACCATCGACCAGGAGCTCAACCGCAGACTCGCGCGGCGTATGGTCTCCGAGGCCAAGAAATTCTGTACCGAGGTCGCCTGGGAGGTAGTGAACGACGCTATGCAGATCATGGGCGGCATCGGCTACACTAATGTGTTTCCCATCGAGCGCATGCTGCGCGACACCAGGCTGGCCTTGATCTGGACAGGTACCAATGAGATAATGAACCTCATCATCCAGCACGAATACTACCGTGAACTCCTGTCCCGGGGTGATGAGATCCGGGATGTAGAAGCCGATGCGGCAGAGGCGGAGGAATTAGATGAAAAGGTCTATGAGTAGCTGCGTTCTTTGATAGATTGTGTAGCCAATAGCACCGGCTCAAGGTATTGTTGGAGGGGATGCTCAAACTTACCCATGAGACCGCGGAAATAGTCTCAATCAATCACCAAATCACCCAATCTTGGGGGACTTTTTTTAATCTGGGGGACACCACCAGGCCCCCGGCAGGAAGTATCCTGCACCTCTTTTGAAGCTGTCCATATATGTAGCTACCATTAATCGTCCTGGACAATGGTGAAGTGATCGATGTCGTGGAAGTAGTCACCTGTTCTGTCATCGCTGAATACCGCCTGCACCCGCATGCCGGCTCTGATCTTGCCCTCATCCGTCTCGTCCAGGCAATGCAAGATATTGGAGTCACTGCCATCAAGTTTAATATACGCTGCCGTATACGGGATCCTCTTCGGCCCGCCCGTCGTCGTATCGGTATAGGGGAACTTGGTGACAGTAAAAGCAAGCAATGTTCCCCGGTCTCCCACAGGTACGAACTCCTCCATGGTGATAAAGCAATCGCGACACACAACACGTGGCGGAACGTAGATTTTCTTGCACCTTGGACACCTCACGCCAACTATCCGTTTATTATCCTTTAACTCTCTTAAAAACCGGCTATAGTAGAAACCGGCATGATAGTTGTATGGCATATCGGCAGCACACGTTATTCTCAGTGCCCCGGTATCCGTACTCTTCGATTCCATCGCGACTCTCTCCTTTAAAGACTGCTGAAATAGTCTCTATCAACCCCCTATATCCCCCAAGATTGGGGGATATTTTAAAGCTGGGGGACACCCCCAGACCCACGGCAGGAAGTATCCTGCACCTCTTTTTCAGCGGTCTCTAATCTCAGAAGCTCTTGCAGTGAAGGGTGAAGCGAAATCCATGACACCATGGATTACCAATCAATCCTAACGTGGCTAAAGGATTTCTATCGCGTGTCGTGCCGGTTCGGATAGGCGGTAGACTGTATCACGAATACAGGTTATTGCGTTCCATTAATGCGCTCTCTATAATGGCTCAAAGTTAGAAGGCTAGGGGGGCTATCGTGCGGATGCGCTATACACTCCTTGACACCGAGCTCGGACAAATGGGGCTTGTAGGCTCCGGGGCGGGGCTTCGGCGCATCGTGCTGCCCCGGCCAGCTAAGGGGACAGTGCTTAAGTGTATTATAGAGGGTTACCCCGGGGCGATTGCCGATTCCACCCCTTTCGGCGACTTGCCCCAGCGGCTCAAGAGCTACCTTGAGGGGGAGCGGGTCTTCTTTGACGATGAGCTCGATTTGGCTGACACTTCTCCATTCAGACGCGTCGTATGGGAGGCTACACGCGCCATTCCCTATGGCGAAACTCGGAGCTACGGGGAGGTAGCCCGGCGGATCGGAAAGCCGGGGGCGTCACGTGCTGTGGGGCAAGCGCTGGCGAAAAACCCTCTCCCTATTGTGGTGCCCTGCCATCGGGTTATAGGTAAAGATGGCGATCTTACCGGTTTTGAAGGTGGCCTGGAGCTGAAGAAAAGCCTCCTGCAGATAGAGGCATCATCACGCTGCTAATCTACGACTTTACGACCAATGCTTCCTCGCCAACTATGGCGGCCAGTCGCTGGTGGAGCTCATGGCAGTAGCCCGTAGTCATTTCGGGTAGCTTGAGGCTTGTGACCTCATCCTCCTGCATAACGCGTAGTCGCACGTCATCCCCTCCGGGGTAATCCTTGAGCACTGCGGAAATCTGGTGAAGAAGCATTACGTCGCTCTCCTCATTATCGGTCTGTGCGATATTAATCATGAGACTACGCCTCGTGGGCGGGGCGGGTTGTATATCCTCTGGCTGATATTGGCGCACCCGCTCGCAGCTAAGTTGTAGCCTATCCCTCCGGACTTGCACCTTTCCTTCCACCAGGAGGATGTTGCCCTCTATCCATAGCTCCTTGGTGCGCTCGTAGACCTCGGGCCAGGCGGTAACCTCGGCGCGACCATTAAGGTCCTCGAGGGTGGCATTGACAAAGGGGCGTCCAGCTCTGGTGTATAGCTGATTAACCGCAGAAACCATCCCGGCGATCACCACGTCCTGCCCCGCCATTCCCTCATCGAGCTCACCACAAAGGGCTGTAGTGAGCGAGGTGAGTTTGGTAGCGGCACGACTGAAGGGGTGCTCTGAGATATAGGCCCCCATAAGCTCCCGCTCCCAGGCCAGTTTCTCCTTAAGGTCGGCATGACCCCCCTGTAGTTCCAGATCGGGCAGGGGTACAGGCACGCTCTCCCCCCACAGGTCGAACATGGTTGCCTGCCCCGTTTCTTTGAGCTGTTTTTCCCGCTGGGCCAGGGAAATTATGCGGTCGATGCTG
Organism: Dehalococcoidales bacterium; assembly: GCA_012974295.1. Classification (GTDB taxonomy): domain Bacteria; phylum Chloroflexota; class Dehalococcoidia; order E44-bin15; family E44-bin15; genus JAAXQM01. The sequence goes on along the minus strand of JAAXQM010000224.1, from coordinate 2,475 downwards.
GTAAGAAGTGCACCGCGATCCCCCAGGGCGTCCAGCGTACCCACCTTGATCAGGCATTCCAGGGCGCGTTTGTTGATTGCTCTCAGGTCGGCCCTTCGGCAGAAGTCGGCGATGGACTCGAAATCACCGTCTGCGCGGGAGGCGATGAGCTGCTCGATGGCCCCGGAACCAACGTTCTTGATCGCACTAAGCCCGAAGCGTATGCCGTCTTTACCATCCTGGCGCTCAATGACAAACGTAGCCTCGCTTCTGTTAATATCCGGTGGAAAAACAGGGATACCGAGGCGGTTACACTCGTTGACGGCGGAATGTATCTTCTCCGGCTGACCGATATCCATGGTGAACAACGCACTCATAAACTCCGCCGGGTAGTTTGCCTTGAAGTAGGCAGTCTGATAGGCGATCATAGCATAGCTTACGCTGTGAGCCTTATTGAATGCATAGCCGGCGAAGGGCTCGATGAGGTCGAAGACATCTCTTGCCAGCTCAGCGGAAAACCCCTTCTGTTTAGCCCCTGCAATGAAATTTTTCCGCTCTTTTTTCATCACCTCGGAGATCTTCTTGCCCATAGCCTTGCGGAAGATATCGGCCTCTCCAAGGCTGTAGCCGGCGAAGGTCTGGACGATGCGGAGCACCTGATCCTGGTAAACTATCACACCGTATGTATCCTCCAGTATCTTGGAGAGGGCCGGATGGGGAAATTGAATCGGTTCCAGGCCGTACTTAGCCTTGATGAATATGGGGATATGCTGCATAGGCCCGGGGCGGTAGAGGGCAATCATGGCGGCGATATCATTGAACGAGGAGGGCTTGAGTTCCTTGACGAAGCGGCGCATACCCGCGCCTTCAAGCTGAAATACCCCGGTGGTTTCCCCTGCGGAGAGCAGCTCAAAGGTTTTTGGGTCATCGAGGGGGAGCTTGTTAAGTTCGATATTTTCCCCCTTGGTCTGGGCGATCATCTTCATCGTTTTATCCAGGATAGTAAGATTTACCAGCCCCAGGATATCCAGCTTAAGTAAGCCTATCTGGGCGATGGCATCCATAGAGAACTGGGTCATGGCGATGGCCCCTTCACCCGTCCTTGTTGGCCGCTGAAGGGGAACATAATGGGAGAGCGGTTCCTTGCAGATAACTACCCCGGCAGCGTGGGTGGAGGCATGGCGACGGATGCCCTCGAGACGACGTGCGTTATCCACCAGTTGGCGTACCCCCTCATCACCACGATGCAAATCACCCAGCTCCGGGTTCTCCCCCAGGGCCCGCTCCAGGGTCACATTCGGTCCGGCGGGAATCAACCTTGCCACCCGATCGACATCCCCGTAGGGCATTCCCAGGGCGCGGCCCACGTCCCGGATCGCCGCCCTGGCTCCGAAGGTTCCGAAGGTGATGATCTGGGCTACACAATCAGCCCCGTATTTCTCGGCAGCGTAGGAAATTATCTCATCGCGCCGCTCATCCTGAAAGTCAAGATCGATATCCGGCAGCTCCTTGCGTTCCACATTGAGGAAGCGCTCGAAGACCAGCTCGTATTCCATGGGGTCTATATCGGTGATGCCGAGAGAATAGAGAACGAGGCTGGCGGCAGCGCTGCCCCGCACACCGAAGAGGATTTTTCGCTCTTTGGCAAAGGATATGAGGTCCCAAACGACGAGGAAATAGTTAGCGAAATCGGTTTTTCGTATTACATCCAGCTCATACTCCATGCGCTCCAGGATCTCAGGGGCAGGCTGGACGAAGCGATGCCTGAGCCCCTCACGGCAAAGCTCGCTGAGGTAATCGTCGGCTGTTTTTCCCTGGGGCGTCGTTACGTGAGGGAGAAGAGAGTGCCCGAATTCCAGCTCAAGGTTGCATAGCTCGGCGATGCGGTTGCTGTTCTCCATGGCGTGGGGAAGGTCCGAGAAGAGCTCCGCCATCTCAGCCTCGCTCTTCAGATAGAGGGAATCCTCCATCTTCATCCGCTTGTCATCGTAGATGGTGGTGTTTCGCTGAATGCACAGGAGCAGATCAAGGGCAGGAAGATCCTCCTTCAAGGAGAAATGCACATCGTTGGTGGCCACCACCGGGATCCCCAGCTCTATGCCCAGGTCGATAAGCTGGGGATTTACTCGCTCCAGCTCCGCTATGGGGTGACGCTGAATTTCCAGGTAGAAATCAGCGAAGGTCTGCTTATACCAAAGGGCGGTACTCCTGGCTTCATCAGTGCGGCCATTCAAGATAAGGCGCGGGATCTCGCCCTGGAGGCACCCTGAGAGGGCTACCAGTCCCTCACTATGCTCCTCTAGAAGTTCCCGGTCCACCCTGGGCTTATAATAAAAACCCTCGAGATGGGCCTTGGTATTGAGTTGAAGTAGATTGTGATAACCTTCTATGTTCTTTGCGAGCAGAGTAAGGTGAAAGGAGATTTTATCAGCGGGATCTTTTGAGCGGTGCCTAAAGGGCGTGATATAGAACTCACACCCCAGGATGGGCTTAATA
>JAAXQM010000052.1 GCA_012974295.1 Dehalococcoidales bacterium | reverse complement strand
GGCGTATCGACTTCATGGCCCGGGCCCGCAAGCTGAAACCGCGGCAATTATTGCAGCGCAAAGGCTTGTGGAATCCTTCCGGACTCACAACAACGAAATTAATTGCCTCGAACTAACTGATATGGACTGGCATAATTCACCATCAATGAAAAAGTTTATGTTTATCGCAAAATCCTTGGTTACCTTGAGCTGTGCGCGCATAGCCGCAAGATATGCCCCGGACGCATTCAGTGACATAAATACCGCTCTTTCCGAAAAACATATCGAAGCTTCCTCCCCTCCGGTAAGTTGCTCGGCAATGCTGGCACAAAAGATGGGTGTATCCGACATGCATACAGTAATGGCGGCGGGATTTGCGGGCGGTATCGGTCTAAGCGGAGGTGCATGTGGGGCATTGGGAGCCGCAATATGGATCATCGGAATGAACGGCCGCAAGGAACAAGTCGGTAACAAAGTCATCAATTCAAGGATCGCCGATACGATTGATAGATTTATAAAAAGCAAAAGCGCCGATTTTAAATTTGAGTGCTCCGAAATAGTTGGACGGAGGTTTGAGAATATCGGCGACCATGCCGGTTATTTACGCGATGGAGGCTGCTCGGAAATTATCGAAGTATTGGCTACTGAATGATTACTGTGCAATTAGTAAGTGGATAATATGAAATAGGCGGATTCCGGTGGGCTACCCGATAATGGGTGGCCTCTTTTTGTCATAACCAATCTTGTGCGAACCGAGCAAGCTATAAAGCCTTTCTATATACCGGACACTCTAACTCTGGGAGTGGTACAATAATTGGGGGCTGGTCAAGGTTTATGGCATTTATACAAATTGATGAGGATAAACAGACTATTAGCTTCGATCCCACAGAAGGTGCTACTATAGCGCGAGTCATTCTTGCTGGGCCCTGGCAGGGTGATATAAGCAATGTGCGGATGCTTCTGGACAATATATGTCAGAGCTGGCCCTCTGGTCGCAAGGTTAAATACCTGATGACCTGCGGTGGATTCGTGAACTTCCCATGGGTACTTTTTCTGTTTGTGCCGGTATGGGACTGCCCAAAAACTAATATGACCGAAGAGCATATTGCCATTGTGGAGAGATTTTGCGATTCCCTATTGGATAGAAGACTACGAAACAAATTAATAATGTGTACACGATATATAACAATTGGAATAGACTCTTGCGAGGTTATCAATAATTCAAATAAACCTCATATTGAGCTTGTGGGGCTTCTAGACCTGGAACACGACAAATGGTACTGGACTGGCAAATCATATCCAACGGTAGCTCAAGAGAAAGGATTAATCCGGGTCACTGATCTGAGGACCCATTTCGTTAGCCTGCAGGGTGAAAAAGTAATGATTCTCGGATGCCACGATCTCAACATTTTCAGCAATCGGGCGATAGCTAATACTGAACATGAATGGCGTCGAGAAATTAGTAGAGATATGATCACCTTGGCAGCAGATAATAAACCAACTAGAGTACTCCATCATCCACATAACACTGACTCAGATAAGACGTGGACTGGTGGTTTAAGTGGTTTACAGGAAAAGGTCCCAGCATTACGAGAATTCGCTGGTTCAGGGAAGTGGTATAACTCGGGAGGTGCGCAACGTTCACTGCTGAACGAAGTCCTTAACGTAACAAAAATTGGAAAGACGACAGATATAATAGTCGAGACGGCTTGTATTTCAGAATCTGAAAAGCAGGGTCTTACTTTCCATACTGGGCGGCATGCTGCGTCGGAACTACTTGTTGAGAGGTGCTCAGATGGGGTATTGCTGGGAGCTCAGGTAGATTTCCAAGATAAAGCTCCCCCGGATAGATTTAATGATAGTGGCGAAATAATCATAGACTTAACACGTCGAGACTTTCAAATAACGATAACTGTGGATACAATCAAGTACTCTGACAATGGTGAATGGGGTTCGTCGACACTTAGAGATTTGTACGATAGGCTTGTTGACAATGGGTATCGACTGAGAAGTTGTTTTACCTGCTATTTATATAAACCTTCAGGCATGATTTCACAATGGTCCTGCGGTACTGAGGGTTATTGTGTTCTAAATGGAAAAGTAAACATAGATGAGTTGACACATATATTACATATCTGCCCATCATGGTTAGAAGATCTTGAAAGAGTTTCAGGAAATAAATTCTGACCATTTATATGACGTTTATTCTAATCCTGAATTAAACGCACCGTATAGGCTGCTAAGTATACAATAGGGTTCATGCGTAATTCGATCAGGGGACAGCCCCCGTCTTTATCCAGGTCCCGCTTCATGGCGGGACTGCAGTACGACAAGCCCCTGTATCTGGAGTGAGTTCACTGCAGGGCTTGCCGATCTGGAGAAACAGGAATGCCGGGACGGTGCTGAATATGTGCAAGTATGGCAGTTAATTGTTGACACACAGCTGTAGCATTCAAGATCAAATAGTGAAGTATAAAACCAATCGTTTGCCTTCATCTGAAATTCGGTCCTAAGTAAATAATAGGAATCTTAACCAACGATTCAGGCTTTCTTTCGGCGTAGAGTATGAATTACAGCATTCTCTTTCTCTAATACTCTGGCTACATCTGGTAAATCCAGCTCTTTAAGCTTTTCCGTTGTTTGCAAAGACGTTTCCCTGTCCCATCCACGCCATTGGTAGTATTCATCCTTGACAGACTCGAGGTAGCTAGCAGCCTGTATCCCCTCTAAAGGTCCCTCTAGTACTGGCTCCTTCATCCACCGCTCGCAGAGGGTATCATCTTCTCTCCTTAGGCCAAGCCTGGAGTTAAATGCCTTCTGAATGTTGCCAACCCTTTCTCCTGCTATGTAGAGCTGCTCCCCGGTTAGCTTGATTCCCGTAATAGCCCGCAGGGCACGGGCGTAGATATCAAGAGGAATATTTTCCACACGCCTATTCGTTAGGAAGAAGCACGTGCCTAGCGAATTACAGATCGCCATAATATACTCACTAACTGCATGCCCGGCCCCTTTCAGGGTAGTACCCCAGCCCATATCCCCAGCATCTGGCTTGCCATCAAAGAACATCATGGACTCTCCCGGCCCAAGTCCCAGGCCTTTCGTGTGATGGGCACCGATTGGAGCTACGGCACAGGCTAAGCCCATTGATGTCCAGGATCTAGCCGATCCACCATGCGCGGCACCGGCCTTACCATAGCAGGCATACTTCAGTACTTCCACACCCCGTAACTCGCCAATTCGCTTTGCCGTTTGATAAACACCTCGTCCCAGGATTTCCCCTAGCATGTTTTTCTGCAAAGCTATCGATTCAATGATTTTCTCCATAGCCTGGTAATTGCCCCACTTCAGGGCAAGGGGCTCTCCTGTCCACTCAGTGATATCCGACTTGGTAATGATACCTTGCTCCCACAATTCCATAAGGAAGGCGATTCCCATGCCAACCTCCCAGGTATCTATGCCATACTCATCGCACATCTTGGATAGATGGGCTACTTCCGCCAGGTCCGTGACATCACAGCCTATTCCAAGTGGATTCACTTGTCCGAACTCTGGCTTGGCGCCCCATTCGTCTGCGTATCTTTTAGCACCAGAGCTTTCATGTCCTTGGAGATGATACCAGCCACCGCAGCCGAAGACGCATCCGTGGGAGCAGGACGCAGCACGTACCCCAATGTTGTTAATGTACCAATCGTGGCTTAGTGTACTAAGCGCCTTATCCGGGATTAGCCGACCCTGAGCATTACGGTAGTTGCTGAACCCTACCAGGTTCTGCATGAAAACGTACACCAGCGTGCCACACCTCATCATCATCGCCTCCGCTAATGCTCGATCCTTGTTTACGCCAGTCAAGAAATCATCCATCGCTTTGAAGAAGGCATCTTTGTCGTAAATATCCAGGCCCTTGGTCCCAAGAGCTACAATGGCCTTGAGGTTCTTTGATCCGAACACACAGCCACCACCTCCCCTGCCGGCAGCACGGTGCCCGCGACTCATGATCGAAGCTACCCGCACCAAGTTTTCGCCGGCCTGCCCTATACAAGCTATCCCAACGTCCTGATCACCTAATTCCGCTTTAATTATCTCCTCGGTTTCGTGTGTGCTCTTACCCCAAAGGTGGCCTGCATCTCTAATCTCTATAGCGTCGTTATTGACCCATAGATACACGGGATGTTGCGCCCTGCCGGTTATGACTACGTGATCATAGCCCGCCCAGCGGAGCTGAGTCCCCAAATCACCACCGACGGTGGAGTCGCCATAGATATTATAAGCCGGTGACTTGTAAGTGAACTTCATCTTGCTGCCTGCACCGAATCCAGTCCCCCCTAGAGGGCCCATACCTGCAATGAGAACGTTATCCGGGCTTAATGGATCTATCCTTGGGTCTACCTTGAGAAAGTGCTCCCATAGCAACCGGGCGTTTATACCCTCGCCACCCAAGTACTTGCGCCGCAACTTTACCGACACGGGCTCGCTAGATATCTTTTCGGTGGTAAGATCAACCTTCAGTATTAGGCCATAACCATCCATAATTTACCCCCTGTGTAACTAAGTTTTCATCGCCTTTCTGGTTACTCTATGTGGCGCGACATATTCTAAGCAGGAAGTCCTCGGATAAGGCATATGAGGAAATGGCTTCTCCGGTCTAGGTGGGCAATACTTGACACATACAGGGTCACCGCCACATAGGTCACATTTGAGCACCTCTTTGTTGGGGCCGATAAAAATGGCCCCAAAGGGACAGGCGTCCGCACAAGCCAGGCAGCCGATACAGTTTGCATCATTAATCAACACTGCGCCTGTCCGTTCATCCAAGTACATAGCTTCAGGCACTGGGCAGACCTCTTTACAAAGAGCAACCTTGCAGTGACGACACAAAATGATGCTGCAAGAGCCATCTTCGCTGGAGGAAGCCACCTTTATCCTTGCCAGGTAAGGGTTGATCGTACCTGTCTTAGATAATGAACACATAAGTTCACATATACGACATGAAGTGCAAAGGTCCGGGATAGCTCGAAAGACTTTGTACTGTGCCACAACAACCTCCTTAGAGCTAAGATGCACCCGAGCGCATCTTAGTTGCTGATACGTCAGCGGTCGATTCAACAACGCGGATCATTGCCCACAACATTGGTACTAAACTGGCTTTATCAATCTTATCTTGGGATACTTGTGAAATAACTATATTGTCTTATTTATCATTCGTCAACTTGGCTGTTGAAATCGCGTTTTTAACCATCTGTAGATACAAACCTTAGACTACCTAACTTCTGATTATGGTATCACTGGCCAAGACCGGTTGCTCCGTAGCACTCTCACGGACAATACATTGACAACCAGCTAGTCTTTGTCTACCATATCCTCCACATACCTAATATATT
>JAAXQM010000180.1 GCA_012974295.1 Dehalococcoidales bacterium | reverse complement strand
AGAATCAGCTCTACCAGCGGATAACGCCTGCCTATAATATTGATTATGTCGTGCAGAACAGCGCTATCGGGCGAGGTAACCACACCGATGCGCTTGGGGAAAGGTGGCAGTGCCCTCTTACGCGCTGGCTCGAAGAGTCCCTCTTGCGCAAGCCTTGCTTTCAGGCGCTCGAACTCAAGGTGGAGGATGCCCATCCCTTCGGGCTGCACGATATCGACATAGAACTGGAGAGCGCCCGAAACCTCGTAAATGGAGATGCGGCCATGAGCGACTACCGCCATCCCCTTTTCCAGGGTCAGTGGCAGCCGAGCACGGTGAAACAATATACACCTTAGCTGGCTGGCTTCATCTTTGAGGGTGAAATAAAGATGCCCCGCTGCTGACTCCGACAGATTGGAAACCTCGCCGCTAATCCACAGATCGACGAGTATGCCATCGGCCGCCAGTAGTTCCCTGAGATAGCCCGTTACCTCAGCTACGGCAAAGATCTTCACCTATCACGCCCTTTCCAAGTATGCACCGGTGCGCGTGTCGACACGAACGATTTCACCGTTATTTACAAACAGTGGGACCTGTACAGTGATGCCCGTCTCCAGCTTAGCCGGCTTGTTACCCGCCGTCGCCGTATCCCCTTTGAATCCAGGATCCGTTTCCACAACCTCAAGCGCTACCGAGTTGGGCAGCTCCACGCTTATCGGCTCGTCCTTGTAAGACAGTAGATCCAGGGACATCCCTTCCTTGATATAGTTCATAGCGTCGCCGAGCTGCGCTTGATTGAGCATAGTCTGCTCGTAGCTTTTCACATCCATAAAGTAAAAAAGCTCGTTCTCACTGTAGAGAAATTGCATCTCATGGCGGTCTAAACTCGCTCGGGCGAATTTCTCGCCTGCCTGGAAGGTACGCTCGATGGTGTGACCTCCCCGGATATCACGGAGCTTCAGCCTGACCTGAGCGCTGCCCCTCCCCACCTTGATATGCTGCCAATCGAGGATTTGGTAAAGCCCACCCTCCAACTCGATGGTGATGCCTTTCTTAAGGTCGCCCGTGCTAATCATCTTTTTCTCCTTTTGCGGACTTTTCCTAGTCGTTCTTATTTACTATTGTAATACATAGGGGTTATCACGGCATCAGTTTATCTTCCTGGCTTTTGACAGCACCTTCACCTTTCCCTGCTCTAAAACCACCACATCCTCGATCCGAACCCCACCCCAGTCTTTTATATAAATACCCGGCTCAATGGTGAACACCATTCCATCTGTCAGGATATCTCTGGATTCTCTACCCAGGCGCGGAGCTTCATGGGCGGCCAGCCCAATGCCGTGTCCCAGGCCATGCCCAAAATTATCCCCATAACCCCCCTGTTCAATAACAGTCCTCGCCAGACTATCAGCCAGGTCCCCACTCATCCCCGTCTCGATGGTGGCGATAGCAGTAAGCTGAGCACCAAGAACAAGGTCATATATTTTACTGAAATTCTTGTCTTCCTTTCCCAGGCAGACGGTTCTGGATAGGTCACTCGAATAGCCATTGAAGCGAGCCCCGATATCAATGACCATAGGCTCACCGGAGAGTATGGCACGGTCAGTAGGCTGATGGTGTGGGAGAGCGGAGTTGGGGCCCGAGGCTACAATCACATCGAAGGGGACGGTTTCGCTGCCCTTTTCCCGCAATAACCTCTCGATTCCCCATGCCGCCTCCTTTTCGGTCATCCCGGGATGGAGCAGGGATGAAAACTCATCAGAAGCGTCATCGGAGATGCCCACAGCCTGCACTATATGCTCCCGCTCCCCATCATCCTTCACAGCACGCAGGGACTCAACGATTTCCTCGGTAGGCACCATTTCGTTCTTTTTCCCCATCGTTGCTACCAGCAGTCGATAGGCAGCAAGGGACATATCGTTTGCCTCAAGGCCAATCCTTTCTAACCCGAGGGAGGAGACGAGTTCCGGAAACCACTCTCGCAGCTCTCCTTTGGTGTGAAAAATCTGGAAGTGTGGTGCCTGGCATTTCGCCTGCTCTATATAGCGGAAGTCGGTAGCCAGGATCGAGTTTGCCTCTGATATAAGGAGGAAGCCTGCCGAGCCGGTGAACCCGCTAAGGTAACGGAGATTCTCTCCTCGAGAGATCAGGATAGCGTCAAGCCCCTCCTCCCCCTCTACAAAAAGCCGCTGACGCAGCCTCTCCAGGCCATAGGTCATCTTTTTTCTTTCAGCTCGTCTACCAGTATCTCCAGGGCCTCTATATAGCCCTGAACGCCTTTACCGCTAATCTGTTTCCGGGCGATGGGCTCAATCACTGAATTGCGTCGCCACTCCTCGCGTGCGTGTATATCTGAAATGTGCACCTCGATCACGGGGAGGGCGCTGTCTTCGAGGGCATCCCGCAGCGAGAGGCCGTAATGTGTAAGCGCCCCGGGATTTATGATAACACCCTGTGCCAATGAAGCCTTGGCCTGAATGAAGTCGATGAGTTCCCCCTCGCTGTTCGATTGGAATGTAAAAATTTCAGCACCCAGCTCCTCAGCCCTTATTATCACCAGGGATTCGAGCTCATCAAGCGTCTGATCACCATAGATGGCGCGGTTTCTCTTGCCCAACATATTAAGATTCGGCCCGTGTATAAGAAGTATTCTCATACTATTCTTCCTTCTTCGCTCTGGGATGGGCTGCCAGGTAAACCTTTCGCGCCTGATTCTGGGTGACATGTGTGTATATCTGGGTGGTTGAGAGATTAGCGTGGCCCAGGAGTTCCTGAACTACGCGCAGGTCGGCGCCACCATCGAGGAGGTGAGTAGCAAAACTGTGCCGCACCATGTGGGGGAATACCCTTTTATCAAGACCTGCCTTTATGGCATATTTTGAGATTGCCTTCTGAAGGAAGCGCTCCGAGAGCCTTCTACCGTATCGGTTTACAAATAGGGCTTCGGTCCTCGAATTGCCCAGGAGGCGTCGTCTACCGTCACGAAGATATATATCTAGCGCTGAGTCTGCCGGCTTACCTATGAGCACCATTCGCTCTTTGGAGCCTTTGCCCCAGACGCGAATCTCCCGCGTTTCGATATTGATATTATCCAGGTTTAACCCCACAATCTCGCTTACCCTGAGCCCGGAGGCGTAAAGGACTTCGAGCATCGCCCTGTCTCGCTGTCCCTGAGGAGTGGTGATGTCAGGTATCTCCAAGAGATGTGTAACCTCGTCGCTGGAGAGGAAGGAGGGGAGCCTTTTATCGAGTTTCGGCGCGCATACTGTGAGCAGTGGATTTGAGTCTATTAAATTCTGTTGCATTAAATAGCTATAAAAAGAACGGAGAGCGCTCAGTTTACGGGATACGCTGGATTTTTCAAACCCGTGTTCCTGCAGGGAGGCAATATAGCTGCGTAGCACGTGACGATCCACCTCCCCCAACGTGGCAACATTCTCCATCTCAAGGAACTCCAGGTAATGGCGCAGATCATGGGTATAATTTCGCACCGTATACGGTGATGCATGGCGTTCTGCCTCAAGGTAGCGGATATAGTTATACACCAATTTCTCTAAGCTTTCTCTGCTTTGGATTAGAGGTGTCATACCTTGAGAGCCTCCCGCTCCAGCTCATCCAACCTGCCGCTGAATTTACATTTTGTGCATTTTGCTGCCGACTTACCCCGCATTACAAGCAGCTCGCCGCATTCGGGACAGGGCTGCGCAATTGGCCTATCGTTGGTAGCGAACTTACAGTCGGGGTAGCCTGAGCATCCGTAGAAAGTGCGCTTTTTCCTGTTCTGCCGCTCCACTAACTCGCTGCCGCATTGGGGGCATTTGACTCCGATTTTTATCAGTAAAGGTTTGGTATGCTTGCATTCCGGGTACCCTGTGCAGGCGAGAAATTTCCCGTAGCGCCCCACCTTAATCACCATAGGTTCGCCGCATTCAGTGCATACCTCATCGGTGGCCTCGTCCGGTATCTTGACCTTTTCCATCTGTTCTTTTGCTGCCTGAAGCGTTTTTTCAAACGGACTATAAAATTCCTCGAGGTAGGGGACCCAATCCCTCTCCCCCTGGGCGATCTGGTCCAGCCCCTCCTCCATCTGAGCAGTGAACCCATAATCGACTATATCAGGGAAATGCTGACAAAGCTTGTCGCTTACCAGGCAGCCGAGCTCCGTGGGGTGGAACTTCCTGCTATCTTGCTCAACATAACCCCTATCTTGAATTGTGGCAAGGGTGGGAGCGTAGGTTGAGGGGCGTCCGATCCCCCTCTCCTCCAGCGCCTTAACCAGAGTTGCCTCCGTATAGCGATTCGGCGGTTGGGTGAAATGCTGATCCGGGGTAAGCCCCATAAGCTTCAGAGGGTCACCCTCGGTTAACTCAGGAAGGACAGCCTTCTCCTTTTCATCCTCAGCCTCGTCCTTACTCTCGCTATAAAGGATGGTAAAACCGGGAAATTTCATGTTGGAGCTTGTAGCTCTAAGAAGGTAGGGTTTTTTGCCGTCTTCAGGTTTCGCTTCTATATCAACCGCAATAGTATCAAGTAGCGCGGGAGACATCTGGCTGGAGACCATCCGCTTCCAGATGAGTTCATAGAGCCTGAATTGATCCCCCGTGAGGAAGCCCTTAATCGCTTCAGGTTCCCGCCGAATGGACGTGGGCCGTATGGCCTCGTGGGCCTCCTGCGCCCCCTTTGCTTTTTTTCGGAAGACACGGGGGTGAGGTGGCAGGAAGTTAACGCCATACTTCTCCTTGATATAGGCGCGAGTTTCCTCCAAGGCCGAGGTTGCTACCATCACCGAATCGGTGCGCATATAAGTAATCAGCCCTACCGATCCCTCATCGCCTATCGATAAGCCCTCATAGAGCTGTTGAGCGAGTGCCATTGTGCGCTTGGCACTAAAGCGCAACTTGCGCCACCCCTCCTGCTGAAGGGTGCTAGTAATGAAGGGTGGGGCTGGCTGCCTTGCTACCTGCTTCTTCTTCACCGGGGCTACAACATAGCTTGCGGTATTGAGCTCGGAGATAATAGTATCTGCCTCCTCCTGGCTCCCAATACCAATCTTCTTTTTATCCATATAACCAATAAGAGCGGCGGTGAAGACCTCTTTTGTTGCCATTTTCTCCAGCTGGGCATCTATAGACCAGTACTCATGCGGGATGAAGCCTTCGATTTCCCTTTCCCGGTCAACAATCATTCTCAGGGCCACCGATTGCACCCGTCCTGCAGAGAGCCCGCGTCTCACTTTCTGACTGAGAAGAGGGCTTATCTTATAGCCGACCAGCCTGTCCAGGATGCGGCGCGCCTGCTGAGCATTAACCTTGTCCATATCGATATCCCTGGGGTGTCGGAATGCCTCCGCTACCGCTTCCTGAGTAATCTCATGAAAAACCACACGC
>JAAXQM010000173.1 GCA_012974295.1 Dehalococcoidales bacterium | reverse complement strand
TACCACAATTGCCTTGAGGTTTTTTGACCCCATAACCGCCCCTATCCCTGTCCTGCCAGCGTTGCGTCCCCAGTCGGCATTGACGCAGGCAAACCTTACCTTGTTCTCACCCGCCACCCCGATAACAGCGATGTGCACAGCATGAGTACCCAGTCGCTCCTTGATCATTCCTTCTGATGTCAGGCAACTTTTTCCCTTCAACTCGGGCATGGTGATGATCGTTATATCTCCATTGTCGATGAAGATAACAGATAACTCCGGTGCCCTGCCGCTTATGGAGAGAAGGTCTAATCCTGTCTGCCGCAGTTCAACACCGAATCTACCTCCGATAGAGGAATCGCCATAAAGGCCGGTAGCCGGTGATATGGAGACAAAGGAATTCTTACCCGATGAGGGAAGGTATACCCCTGTCAATGGTCCCGGTGCGATGGCTATGAGATTCTCAGGGCCGAGGGGGTCAATCTTGAAATCGTACTTCCTCAAGTTGTCCCACACTAGCTTCGCGCCGAAACCACGCCCGCCGATGTACTTATCGATAAAGGCATCCGAGAGATCCCTCACTTCAGCACTGCCATTTGTGAGGTCTATATGCAGGTGTTTCTTGAAATATCCGCTCTTTGGACTCATAGCTCTTCCTTCCCTATCTCCGCGTAGTGGATTACCTTCTTTTCTCCCTTATCATAGAACTCGATTTCCTTCATCTGGGTATAGCTCAAAACATTGTTGAGACGTTTGGACTCACCCAGCGCAGCTTCCGGTATTAACCTGAGCGCCCCCTTTGGACAATTCCTGACACACTCGGGATCGCCTCCGCACATATCACACGTGATGGGCATGTCACAGTCCTCATGAGCATAAATTGCTCCGAAGGGGCATGCCTCTACACATTCAAAGCAGGAAATGCATTTCTCCTTATCAAGATGTACTACTCCATCTACCCATCTTAGGGCATCGGTAGGACAGACTTTGGCACATGGGGCACCCTTACACTGGCTGCATACTATTGGCATTCTCATAACCGGATGAGGGTACGTAGTTAATACTCTTATTGCCGCCTTTTTCGGGTTATTCACTCCGAAATGCTTTATTGCGCACACAAGTTCACAGATACTGCAGCCAGAGCACAACTCTGGAATCACCGTCAGTTTTTTTGACATAAGACAATCCTCCGTAAATTTCGTGAAATTACAACCAAAGGCGTACCGAAAGGGTGCATGACATGACGCGCCACATAGCAGAATACTCGTAAAAAGTGGAATTGTCAACGAAGAGGGATATTTGTATAGCTCAAGTTGCGTTTTGGCAACGATTACTTGAATCGTAACGCCTGCACGGGACATACTCGGGATGCCTTCCTCGCCAGTAGATGGATGATGCCAGTCGGGAAAGCTACATAGACACGTCCATATGCTATAATCGTGGGCGTATGTTGAAAATGGAGAGGAATTAAAGTATGCCAGCGCTGCAAAACCGTCTTTTTTACGGTTGGGTAATTGTCGTAGCTGCCTGGCTGGCAATGTTTGTTTGTTCGGCGTCCATTGCTTCCTTCTCCATATTCGCTCCGGAACTAGAGAGGGAATTTGGCTGGACTAGAGGGATGCTCTCCGTGGGCTACACCCTTAATACGATCACGATAGCATTTTTTGGATTGGTAGCGGGGATACTAGTCGATCGAATCGGGATAAGGAGGCTCGTGATGATCGGTGCTGTAATCGGGGGATTGGGGATAGCTTTGCTAAGCCAGATAACCCAGCCCTGGCATTTCGACCTTCTATACGGTGTCCTCGCACCCTGTGGTATCGCGTTATGCTTTATTGTTCCTACGGTAGCCACGGTGCGGCGTTGGTTTATGCGTCGAGCAGCTATGGCTATAGCTATTGCGATGACCGGCTCAGGGCTGGGGGTGGTAATCCTAATGCCGTTAATCCATTACACTATTGGGGCTATTGGTTGGCGCGAAAGCTATATAATGCTTGGGCTCATCCTAGCGATAGTAGCAGTTATTGCGGGGTCACTTCTAAGGAAAGACCCGGAGTCCGTGGGGACATATCCCGATGGCGTTAAACCTGCGGCAGATGAGCTTGAGGCTAGGGCAGACTTTCTTACCCGCTCCCAAAAGTGGTCGGCAAGGGAGGCCTTCCGGACCTCCAGCTGGTGGCTCCTTATACTCTCGCAGTTCTTTAATATTGCGATAATCGGGATTATTGGACACATCGTTTTTTGGGGAAAGGACCTAGGCATACCAGAGGGGAATGTGGTAAGCATCCTCAGCTTTCTTGTGCTGGCGGCAGTTGCAGGGCGTCTTTTCGCAGGCTTTTCGTCCGATTGGCTGATGTCCAGATTCGGCCTCTCCCGCAAGCCCCTCTTGTATGTTTGCACTATGGGTGTTTCTCTGGGGTGCTTTTTAGCTATTGGTGTAGGTAATGAAACAGAGTTAATCTTAGTTTCTCTCGTTATCGGATTCTGCTACGGAATTGGCCTCGCAGTATTCCCTACCTATCTGGGAGATCTATTCGGGGTGGTTAGTGTTTCGACGCTTTTTGGCATTGCATTCTTTTTGTCTGCAGGGCTATTTGGGGCAGTCGGTCCAATATTATACGGATTCATCCGTGATATACAGGGGTCCTACGATCTAGCCTTCCTGGTCACAGCGATACTTTGCTTAATCTCTACGGTATCCCTGTTCCTGATCAGGGCACCGGTGAAGGCGATAAAAACTAAAAATTGACGGTGAAGCATGTTGCTGATACCATAGTATGCGGAAGCTAGGATGAGGTATAAATGAAGCTTAATGGATTTGTCATAATTATGCTTATGGGTGTTTTATTGGTAGGCTCTGTATCCTGCCTGGCGTCAGCTGCTTCAAAGCCTACAGCCAGCGATGTCCCGGAAGGGTGGAGCCTCAGCAATGAAGAGCCCTTTGGAACATATTTAGAGTCAGACGGTACACAGTGGGGCTTGGTGGAGTATACAAATAGTGACGACTCAAATTTTGTTCAGATATATTATGGCAATGTTCCTCGTGAGCTAATAGACCACGAAACTGACCCCGACTTTCTGATTGCCAGAGCAATCGTAGAGACCAAGACGTTCGAGCCGGATGAGACGGGAAATATGATTGCTAGCGGTCAAATTGCCGGCTACACCAAGAGGTATGACTCGGATAGTGATTGGTATGAGATGGACATAGTATTCGTTCTGGAATCTGCCTGTATTGATATCTATACTATCTATGATGCGACTCCTGAAGCTGAAGCTCAGGCGATGTCAATTATAAATAGCATCTCTTTCTAGCCAAGCCACGTTAACCAACCATCCTGCCACAGGCAAGCCGTTAAAGAGACTTGATATTTCCCCCGCTTACCTGAAATAGCGTCGCATCGGCCAGAAAACCAGGATCGAAGTGATCGAGATCAGTGTTTGTAATCACAACCTGATGATAAGATGTAATGGATTCCAGTATCTGCCGACGCCGTATCGAATCCAGCTCTGAAAGCATATCGTCCAAAAGTAAGATAGGCTCATCGCCCGTCTTAGAAAGCATGAAGCTAGCCTCAGCAAGCTTTAGGGAGAGGGCAATGGTGCGCTGCTGCCCACGGGAGCTATAAACGTTCATATTAACATCGCCAGTGAAGAATGCCATATCATCACGGTGAGGGCCAATCAAGCTCATACCCTGAGCTACCTCTTTTTCTCGAATATCTCGTAGCCTATCCCTAAAATCCGTTACACCAGTGCTTGGTAGATAAGCAATCCTCAATTCTTCTCGCTCCGCCGTGAGCTGCTGGTGGATCGGCCGAGTCAGGTCATTAAGCTCAGCTACCAGAAGCTGGCGCTTCTCGATTATATAGGAGCCGTGTTCAATCAACTCCTGGTCCCAATAATCAAGCTGATTACCATCAGCGCGCCTTTCTCCAACCAATTTCAAGAGGTGATTTCGCTGTAGGAGCACCTTATTGTATTGTTGAAGTGTGCGGAGGTATCGAGGATTAATCTGGGAACTCGTCATATCGAGGTAACGGCGGCGTGTCGATGGGGCACCGCCTATAAGATCAATGTCCTGACAGCTGAATAGTACTACATTTACCTGTCCAACAAGATCGATGGCGCGGCGGGGCACACCATTTACCCTAATCCGCTTCTGAACGTGTGCTTCAGGGCCAGGATGCGCTGCTCTTAGGGCAATCTCTACCTGAAGGCCCCCTCCCCTTTTTTTAACCTGTGCCAGAAGGCGAGCCGCCGAGAGTTCCTCTGTTACAGCTGACCAATTGATCAACTCTCGTTCTGTAGTGGCGCGACTGGACTTGGCCGTGGCCAGGATGTATATCGCCTCAAGTAGATTAGTCTTTCCCTGGGCATTATCGCCCTGAAATACCACCAGGTGTGATGGAAGGTCAAGTTCCAGGCGCTCGTAATTACGGAAGTTTGTCAGACTCAAATGCGTGATATGCATGTGCTTCGGATAATACGGATTATGGTTATATCTGTCAATGAGGGATTTGTAGCCATCTATACGAATAGACAAAAGGAAATATTTCCATATGTATGGTAATGGACGATGGCTCTTCCATCAGGGGAATATAAGAGAGTGTATCGTATAGGAAGAGAGGCATCAAGTTATGATGCCTCTCTTCTAAATATCTCAAGATGAGGTTCTATTATCTATCCAAGGATGGCTTTTAGGTCAGCATCCGGTGTGGTAATGGCCTTCAGATCAAAGCTATCCTGTAGCACTTTCAGCACATTTGGAGTAATCCAGGCGGGCAGCGTCGGCCCTATGCGTATACCCTTCACATTCAAGTACAGTAGCGACAGTAAGATGGCTACTGCCTTCTGTTCAAACCATGATAATACTATGGACAGCGGTAATTCATTTACTCCACAATTGAAAGCTCCAGCCAAAGCTACGGCCACTTGCACCGCTGAGTAAGCGTTGTTGCACTGCCCTATATCAATGAGACGGGGTATACCGTCAATTGTGCCGAAATCCTGGTCATTAAAACGGTACTTGCCACAGGCCAGGGTTAAGATTATGCAATCCTGAGGAACCTTCTCAGCCATTTCCGTGAAGTAGTTGCGGCCTGTCCGGGCTCCGTCGCAACCACCGATCAGGAAGAAATGGCGTATTTTACCAGCTTTGACCGCATCAATGATTTTATCTGCCAGTGACAGAATGGCAGTATGATGAAACCCGGTAGTAAGTGTCCTGCCCGCTTTATCGTTTAACTTAGGTAAAACGAGAGCCTTCTGGATCAGGGGTCCAAACTCACGATTCTCGATATGAGTAGCTCCAGTAACACCAGTAATCCCAACAGTGAACAGTCTATCCTTATACGTGCCCTCTTTGGGGATCAGTACACAGTTTGTAGTAGCC
>JAAXQM010000154.1 GCA_012974295.1 Dehalococcoidales bacterium | reverse complement strand
CCTTAGATACTCCACTATCCTCCAATGATCGGCGGTTAGGCACCCGGGCACTACGTTGCAAGCAAGAAGCCGGCCAACGTTCCTGTCCCAACTCTCCGAAGGCAACAGGTATCCCTCTTCATCCAGATATGCCGTGGCGACAATGGTGATAGTGACGGATTCGTTCATCTCCACCTCACCCGAGCGTAAAGTGCTGACTTACTGCAAATAGGACAAAACCCGACCTCGGTTTATTCGCTAGTTGCCCTGTACGCTGCCTTCGTGCCAATTGATCCCGTCTCGCGGTTCTGCCAGACCGGCTAGCTTAAAGACGACTTCGGGACTGGCGGGGAAAAGGTGTTGTATGTTAAGCGTGAGATCTTTGTTAACTCGCTGGGGCAAGGGCCAGGCTTCATTGCGGCTGTCATAGTCCCTTACATAGTCAAGCACTCGCCAATGCTCTTCTTTTAGTTCCCCAAACCCTTCATTCGTTGCGAGGAACTGTGCCACCTCATGATTCCATAATGTGGGATCCTTTAAGTAACCCTGTTCACCAACATCGACAGGTATCCCCGTACTTAGGAACATCCGCCGCGGGAGTACGATAGCGTCTGCGGTGAGCTCGCACGTGTTCACCACCTTAACATCCAGATTGTAGTGGCGGTTTATCTCAGCCAGCTGGTCTATACAGTTATGGCAGGAGGTAGATACAATTTTTGCGCCGGTGGCTTTTATCTGGTCAGCCTTTACCTTGGCAGCCTCAAGCCTCCAACTCCGGTACTGGCTCATCGTGAGCGCGCCCCCACCCCCACCGCAGCAGAAGTTATTCCTCCCGCAAGGGTTAAGATCAACATAATCCATTACGCTCTTTTTAAGTACGACTCTAGGTTCCTCAATGTAATTGCCACTCCGTGCTTGATTGCACGGATCGTGGTATGTAACACGTTCTTTATTAACGGAAGGATTGAGTTTGATTCTTCCTGTCTCAATATAATCAGCGACGACCTCGACAAAAGCCCGCACTTTGAAGTCCGACCTCTTCAGCCATATTGGAGCCATGTATTTTAGCTGGCGCATGCCATGCCCACACTCAGTGCAGATGATAGTATCGCATCCAAGCCGATCAGCCTCCTCTAGCACATACCCTGCAATAGTAGTGGCATCCTTATCATCGCCATTAAAGAGAGCATAGTTGGTGACGTCCCAGTGCTTGCTACTCAGCGTATAGCTCTCGCCAGCAGCATAGAATATCTTGGCCTGGGCCTGAAGTAGAAGCGGGAAGTACATGACTTCCCTGGGATTTAAAACCCACAGGTTTTTGGAACCCTCTTTATCGATGGGGATCTTGGCGTTGGGATCACCGATATCCTTTTGGAGCTCCTCTTCCATCCACTGGACTGTAGCTATAAATTCTTCACTATCCACACCCATGTTATTGCCTTTCATTACATGGATGTCAACCGTATCCTGGAGGCCTTTTGGAGCTTTATGTGCCAGCGTGAGCATACCTCGTGCAGCACGCATTATCATTGCTGTGTCAATACCCATCGGACATGTCAGCGTGCATCTGCGGCACATTGTACACCTGCCAAAGACCACGTCTGTTAATTCAAGGAGTTCCTGCTCGTCCAATCCATCGCCTCCGGGAATCCACGGGGAGAGCTTTCTACGCCAGTCATGACGTTGTCGGTCGTAAAGCTTGCGGACCTGCTCAATCTTATACCCTGGAATCATCTTGGGGTCGCCTGTGGCCAGATAGTAGTGGCAGGTCTCAGCACACAGGCCACATCTCTGGCAACTCTGAAAATACACGGCCAGGTTTCTATTCAGTTTGCTTCCCAGGAAACCCGATAGTTCTTCTCTTGTTCCGAGATGTCTTTCTCGCGTTATTGTTGCAGCTTTTGTCATAACTCACCTACCTTATTGTCCAACTTTCGGCAACTGGTTTGGTAACCACATGAATAAGTTTGCTAAACGGAAGATACATAATCAGCATCTGAGCGACGAAGAAGTGCCATAGAAATAATATATTGTTTACCTCCACGGCTGCTTGAAATGTGAGAACTCCCCTGGCATAATGCTGAATTTCATCGACGTGGATAGGCATCCATAAACGCATGGCAAAGCCAAGCAGGATAATGATCAGCAACATGCCCAGCACAAAGTAGTCCTGAAAGATAGACAGGACTCGCATGTTCGGGGTGAATCTCCGCGCAAGGAGCAGAATGGCCCCGGATAGCATAAGTCCACCGGCAATCATTCCCATGGCATAACCGACACGGTCGATGCCTTCTGCGTCAAGATTGAACCAGCTCCATAGAAATCCAAACTCGGTTACGGTTCTGAGATGTCCAAACACAACCAATAGCAAACCCAGATGAAATATAATACTCATTGCCCACAGGGTTTTAGATACGCTGAATGTCTTACCAAACAGGATGATGTCTCCCGCTACCCTTCCCGTCGCAGCAAGATTGCTTCCCGCTGCAGGAAAAAGGACAGCTTTGGCGCGTGGTTTCGCCCGCCATATACGTATCCGCCAAATCAGTCCTACCACCAGTACTATGACGGTTATATACGGCAGCATCACATAAACGAAATAGTCCATTGTCTCCTCCAATCTATGTAGTATAATGTTGCATTAGCAGCACATCTGTTGCATGCACGCAACAGTATACTAACACCAGATACCGTTTTTGTCAAGGGGACGCAACACTTTTCTTTGAAATTGTATTAACATATTGACAAAGTGTTGCGACAGCGCTACAATAGGGATGTAGTAACGAAAAGAGGGAAAATAACAACAATGGCAAACATCGCTGATTTTCTTGAAGACATTCAAAGACAGCGCGGTATCTCACTTAGGAAATTGGGTAGGGATTCCGGAGTTAGCGCCTCTACCTTAAGCAGATGGCGTGAAGGGAAACAAACACCCTCTCCGAATTCTTGCAAAATGCTTGCCGAGTATCTATCATTACCTGTAGAGCATATTCTTGCCCTGGCGGGGCATTTAAAGCCTTTGCACAAGGATGGAGCCGATTCCTTGCCAGGATTCCGTGAATACGCTCAGCAGAAATACCCGGATGAACTCGACGATGATATGATAGCGATGATTGAGGATCTCATATATCGCAGGAGAAGTCGGCGTGAGCAAGGTGATTGAGCCCAGAAAATCGATGCCCACCCTTGCTGAGCTGTGGTCGGGAAAATGCTGCCCACATGAAACTGAGTGTGCCTGCCGCACAGGCAGCTGGTGTCCTGAGGCCAAACACAGAAAGCCTGACGGAGAAGGTGAATACCCGACAATACACCTTACAGGCTGCTCATTTGCCTATGATCAGTGCTGCTGTCGAGTGCTTGATGAGATTGAAGAGCTAGCAGATAAATATCTCAAACAAGCTGGTGTTATTGAACCTCCGGTACCGATGGATATTATCAGTCTATTTGACCCAAAGCGGCCGGTTGAGATACGTCCTGTTCCATTGAGACACTTCCTTGGCTGTACTTGGTTGGTAGATAAAGAGTGGGTAATCCACCTCAATTCGAATTCATCACGTGAAGAAACCCTTTTTACTGCCTTTCACGAGGGCTTCCATGTAATATGCGGTAACTCTGGGCTTGCCTTTAAACGAGCTGGTGAGCGGTATAAAAAGGTTAGCGAGCGCCTGGCAGACTACTTCTCGGCCAGTATTCTCATGCCCAGGGACTTCGTTTATGATTTCTGGCCCAAAGTAGAAGACCCCATTAAGATGGCGAGGATATTTGGTGTTCCCCAATCGGTGATGAATGACTGGCTAACACGGCTGCGTCTTTCAAAAGCCTAGCACAGAATTGCCCCTATAATACAGATACTCTTTCGAGCATTTCCCCTATTCAACTGCGAAGGAACTTCACTATACCATGTGCAAATATCGCATGATGCATCTGATAATTTTTCTGTTCGGCCTTTTTCCACTCTTGTAATGAGAATCATCAGCACCATCCAACTACGGGACAGTTATGCTTGTACCCGTGTTATTGAAGAAGAAGGCTTCCCCTAGCTGCTGGGCAAGAAGCATTGCAGAGGGGAGACCGGTGCAATGTGATACCCCGACCCTCTTTACACCTAATTCCTGGAGGGCAATGCCAGTGCGTAGCACTCGCTCTTCGCTGGCATTCATGAGATGGGTACCACCAATTACGGTATGGATTGACGCCACCCCGGTTATCTCCTGGGCATGGCGAACTGTATTAATCGCTCCGCGATGGGCGCAGCCTAAGATGATTACCAGCCCCTCATCGGTCTTGATGATAAGCGCACGGTCGTCCAGCAGGTCGTCGTTGCGCCAGTTGCCGTTCTCTTTAACGTATAAATTGGGGTCCAGTGCCTCGAATTCCTCGGTCATCGGGATCTCGCCAGTGGTGACAATTTCATCACTTATCCAGACCGGCTCCCTGCTTAGGGTAAAAGACGCTCCCAAATCCTCAAGGTCCTCTTTGGGAAATGGAACTCCGATATATCTTTCGAAGCCCTGGCCGCGGGCGTATTTCTGTGCCCAAATATCGGGATGAGCGATAACTTCGACCTGCTTTCCTACCTGCTTGAGTACTTCCTTCAGTCCCCCGGTGTGGTCATAGTGCCCATGGCTCAGTACGATCTTATCGATGGCCGATAAATCCAGGCCGAATATCGGGGCATTGTGTGGCACAGAGATGCTGGCACCGGTGTCAAGTAGTATCTTGAAATCATCTGTCTCTACCAGGATGCTGAGCCCCCACTCTGCGAGTACTCCGGGTAATCCAGCCGTATTTTCGCTGAGGGTGGTGATACGCAGCGGCATCTCAAACCTCCTTTTGTGCGAATTCCTGCAGCCTTTGGACGCAAATCCAGCCCTGACTCATTGGCCTCTCTTACCTTCTATTTTGGTAAGCTCTTTTCCACGGCTCATTTTTTAACACGATATAATCCCTGATTGCTTCCCTTTTCATCCTGTCTTGACCGGTGTAGCTTGAAGCAAAGCCTGGGTAAGGTTACCAACACCTTCAGAGTTGTAACGCTCTATTGTCCCCTCGTCACAGAGCCTGGCCAGCTCGGGGTCCAGTGGGAGTTGCTCCAATAGTGGTGCCCCCGCTGCCAGCGCCATTGCTTCACCATTGGAACTGCCGAAGATCTCGATCCTTTTCCCCGTATCAGGGGAAACAAGATAGCTCATGTTTTCCACCACCCCCAAAATGGGGATGTTCATTTGTTGTGCCATATTCATCGCCTTCTTCACTACCATTGCCGTTAG
This sequence comes from Dehalococcoidales bacterium, assembly GCA_012974295.1. Classification (GTDB taxonomy): domain Bacteria; phylum Chloroflexota; class Dehalococcoidia; order E44-bin15; family E44-bin15; genus JAAXQM01. The sequence goes on along the minus strand of JAAXQM010000154.1, from coordinate 136 downwards.
GTCCTGCGGGGTAAAGACGATGACAACCCCAGAGAGGGGCAATGTCTGCATAACCGTGAGGGGGGCATCAGCGGTGCCGGGGGGTAGATCTACCAGAAGATAGTCCAGTTTCCCCCATACCACATCGTCCCAGAAC
>JAAXQM010000260.1 GCA_012974295.1 Dehalococcoidales bacterium | reverse complement strand
CTTTTATCTCCCCACCAAGGTAGGTCACCTGATCGTCGAGAAAAGCAGGGATCTCCAGGCAAGCAACCGAAGCAGCGCTGCCGAAAACGGGGTGAGTATGGACGATTGCAATTACCTTTTTGCGTGCTTTATAGATCCCGATATGTAAAAACTTCTCTATGGAAAGCTTAAGTTCTCCTTCTACAGTCTCTCCATCGAAATCAGCTACGACAATGTCATCGACATCGAGTAAATCGTAATAGCACGCATTGGGCGTGATGGCCAGCAATTCCCGTCCGTTGTGCTCCCCGAGACGCATGCTCACATTTCCCGATGTGCCAACCACAAAGCCCCTTTCGGCCATCTGCTGAGCGGCCTCAAGCACTGCCTTCTTTTCAGAGTTCCATTTGCTCAAACCATTTTTCATTTAAATCCTCCAGCCACTTAGCGGTTGTACGCCATCTACTGTAGTACTGGGCGTATTCTTGAGTCCTCTTAGGATCAGGCTCAACTATCCTGGGCATAGGTCGCATTGCCTCCATAGCCTGCTCCAGGTCAGAATAGATACCAGACCCGACAGCAGCACACATGGCTGTTCCCATGGATGACACCTGGGGCATTTCGAAGGAAGTTACTTCCATACCAAGTAAGTCGGCAAGAATTTGAACAAGACATCGGCTCTGCGCCAAACCTCCGCCTATGCTTACCCCTTTAGACGTCAACTTGGAAATCTCCTCCAGTTGTATGTAGTTGGCCTTGAAGGCAAAGCAGAGGTTCTCCATTGCCGACCTGATTATGTGTTTCCTCTCGATGTTTGTGACAGTCGGGGTAATGGGAAAAATGAAGCCCCCAAGGCTCATTTTTAAACGGCTCATGTCCATAACCGTTGGCCCGATGAAAGCGAGCATACCTGCAGCACCTGGTGGTGTGTCCTGTGCTAAACGATCCATCTGGTTGTATATATCAATATCATCATCAGATTCGTTAAAGATGATCCCTTTAAGCCACTGATATGCACCACCAGCTTCCCCAGCGTTACTTTCCAGGATCCATTTCTCCGAAAAAACATGGCAACCTGTCCACAGCTTGCCGCCGGTATCGATGATGGGTTTAGTAGTCACCATCTGAACCGGGGCACTCCAGCCTGCTACGATCCCCACCTGTCCCTCATCCTTTACGCCCATACCAAGTAAGCCACATTGAGTGTCGGCACCGCCTACGACAACCGATGTACCGGGTGCTAGGCCTGTCTGCTCAGCGGCCACCGATGTAACTGCACCAACACAGGTGCCAGCGGTAGTTATCTCGGGGCAGATACCCTGAGGCAGATCAAGCATTTCTATCAACCGGCTTGACCACTTCAGTTCGCTAATGTCGACCAAGCCTATGTCGCTGACGCAGGATACCTCGCCTACGCGTTCACCAGAGAGTCGATAAATTAGCCAGTCACTAACGGAAAGCACTGTAGATATCTGCTCATAGATATGGGGCTGATTTGTCCTGAACCATACCAGCTTGGCGGGGGTGAAGAGAAATGAGGGGGTATGACCGGTTATCTGACAGATCTCATCGCCAAACTCGCCATCGATAGAGATGCCCTCAGATAGCGCCCTCAGGTCAATGTTTGGCCCGGCATATAGCTCGCTCCCATCCTTATCAAGGAAGACAACACCCTGCCTCTGGCTGACAGCACTAACTGCAATGATTTCCTCCGGAGTTATCGCTGCTTTTCTAATGGCCTCTTTAATAAGTTGACAAATGATATCCCAAAACTTTGCAGCATCGAATTCCCGCCCCAGCGGGTTAACATCAGATGGTATATCGTAACTCCATTCCCTGCGCGTAAAAGACACGGGGTGACCCTGAATATCCGTAATCATAACATGGCCACCCGAGGAGCCGGCATCTAAGGCGATAACGTACTTATTTGGCAAATTTATCCCACGCTTGCGGATTGAGTAAATTCTTAGGGCGCTCTCCACGAAGGAATCTTTCAATATCTTCGGCTATCATAAGGGAATAGCGTAAGATGGTCTCATCTGTAGCTCCCCCCATGTGGGGGGTTAGGATTACGTTATCGAGCTTCAGAAGTGGGTTGTCGCTCTGTACCGGCCAGGTATCATAAACATCGAAAGCAGCCCCGGCGATATGCCCTTCCTTCAGGGATTTGACAATAGCGTCTTGATCAACGATAGCAGCACCAGCAGTGTTTACCAAATAGGAAGTAGGCTTCATCGAAGCAATTCTTTGGGCATTCATCAGGCCCATGGTATCGGGGAGAACCGGGCAGTGTAGAGTGATAATATCCGACTGTTTTATTAAATCATCTAGCTCTTGCGGCATTGCTCCCAGTTTATTAATTACATCGGGTTCGATATAGGGGTCGTATACCATAATAGAGGTTTCAAAGGCGCTAAGCATCTTGGCAACCTGTTGTCCTATAGCTCCAAAGCCTATGATACCTATGGTCTTTCCGGTTAGCTCAGTACCGCGAAACGAGGAGTAGCAGGCGGTTGGGTCAACCCATTTGCCTGTGCTAACCATTTGATGTGCTGCAGGGACTTTTCGTATAAGCGCTAGCATCAAACCTACCGTCAACTCTGCAACAGCGGTGGCATTTCTGGCCGGTGTATTAACTACCAGCACACCGTGTTCCGTAGCCGCTTCCATATCAACATGAGTTACGTTACCTCTACAAGCTGCTATTAGCTTTAGCTTTTCCCCCTTCTCGAAAACCTCGCGAAAAATAAAGTCGGCCTCGATAACTATTATTTCTATATCCTGCCCCTGAATACGGTCTATAAACTCATCTGCGGGCAACAATTTATGCGTATCCATCCAACACTCATAGATAACTTCCACGCTTTGTCTCAGCCTTGCAAGAATTGATTGATCGAAAGGAGCTAGAATAAGTGCTTTCATTTCATACCTCGTGCAGAAATTATAGCATAGATTATGTTATGAGTATCTCTCCTCATATGACAATACGTGTTAATAGGGTTACCTTAACTGCCTTATCTACTGTGGAGGCTTAGGCTTGAATTAACTAATGGTCTTTGTATGAGGGAGTAGTCAATCCAACGAAGCTATTAGTGTGAACCAGTGCGAAATCGTAGCCTCAATAGTCCCTTGAGGTCATCGAGTGCTGTCTTAAAAATGGCGACTCTTGTGTCCGGATCCTCAATCCAGGCTACGGGTATCTCGCTGATACGATACCCCCTTTGCTCAGCAAGGATGAGTAGCTCGGTGTCAAAGAACCATTCATGATCCTTGATTAGAGGTACCAGCTCACCAGCCGCTTTACTGCTCAACGCTTTGAAGCCACACTGGGCATCGGCGAATATAGTTCTAAACATCGCTTTAATTATGAAATTATAGCTTCTGGAGGTTAACTCCCGCTTGAAGGAGCGCTTCACCGATGAACCTCGCAGGAGCCGGGAGCCTATCGCTATGCTGTAGCCATCCTCGATAGCCTGGATAAGTTTGGGGAAGGCATCCAGTTCGGTTGATAGGTCAACATCCATATAGCTTACGATGTCCGCAGTGCTCTCCAGCCACGCTTTGCGCAGTGCACGGCCTCGCCCTTTCTCGTCTAGGTGTGTGGCGGCGACATCTGGATGTTCCCGTGATAGGGCTTGTGCAATCTCCCATGTCTTGTCTGTGGAGGCGTTATCAGCGATAACGACGGTACATTTATTGGGAAGGTTTTTCTCCAAGAACTGCCTAAGGGTGTTCACGCTCTTGGTGAGGATATGCTCTTCATTGTAGACCGGGATCACCACATCGATAGTGGTCATGTTCTCCCTCTTATAACCCTACAGAACCTTATCCCGAGAAAATCGTTTTTTCAGGTTGCCACAATTATTGAATAGCTACAGTAAATCCAAACAGGTATCAATGCTTGAAGTGGCGCATGCCGGTGAATACCATGGCCATACTGTATTCGTTGGCAACCTTGATCGCGTCCTCGTCCCTTTTGGATCCCCCGGGCTCAATAATGGCGGTCACGCCTGCCTTCGCAGCGAGTTCCACGCCGTCAGGGAAGGGAAAGAAGGCGTCGGAGCCAAGGACGCTTCCTTTAGCGCGGCTGCCTGCTTTTTTCAGCGCAATGGCTACGCTGTCCACTCTGCTCGGTTGCCCTGCTCCCATACCTAATAGCTCCGAGTCTTTAACAAGGACGATAGCATTGGATTTTATATGTTTAACCACACGCCAGGCAAAAAGGAGGTCTTTTACCTCCTCATCCGTTGGCTCGCGCTTGCTCACGGTGCGCATAGGTACCTCATCCGGGGTGAAGTCTGCTGTCTGAGCAACCAATCCCCCGCCACTCACTCGACGTAGCTCCAGTGCGCTCATCCTATCGCTTACCCCGGCCACCTTGAGTATGCGCATATCCTTCTTCCGCTTCAGTAGGTTAAGGGCTGCATCCTCGAAGTCGGGTGCAATTATGCCATCGAAATGGGTCTTGTTTATCTCCTCAGCAGTTTTCATGTCTATCTTAGTGTTGGAAGCCATGATGCCGCCGAATGCGGAGATGGGGTCACCGGCAAGGGCTCTGCGGTAGGCTTCAGCAAGGTCAGTATTAGAAGACAGACCGCAAGGATTGGTATGCTTGATGATGGCTACGGTAGGGACAGAGAAGTCGCAGGCTGCGCGCAGCGCACCATCTATGTCGAGGATATTATTGTAAGAGAGTGGTTTGCCGGAAAGCTGCTCCGCACTGGCTATGCCATGATCTCCTTTGCCTATCATCTCTTCTCTATAGAAGGCGGCTTGCTGATGTGGATTCTCCCCATAGCTGAGGCCCTGTATCTTCTTCATGGCTATCGTCATTTCGTCAGGAAATATATCTTCGTCTTCGCCCTGTGACCTGAGATAACTGGAGATCGCCGTGTCGTAGATTGCAACGTGTTGGAAGGCTTTCTGTGCCAGCCTCTGCCGTTCGGCGATGTCGACATTGCCCGAGCAAAGTTTTTCCAGTACTGGCGTATAATCTGCAGGATCGACTACTACAAGGACATGAGGGAAATTCTTGGCAGCTGCGCGTATCATAGTCGGCCCACCGATGTCGATATTCTCGAGGGCCTCTTCACGGCTTACGCCTTCTCTGGCTACTGTCTGTACGAATGGATACAGGTTGACAACAACCATATCGATTGGAGTGATTCCTTTTTCTAATAGTTGCGTCATATGGCTCTCAATATCCCTTCGAGCAAGGATGCCACCATGGACTGCGGGATGTAATGTCTTTACCCTACCATCTAAAATCTCGGGGAAATTGGTCATCTGCTCAACGCCATGCACGGGTATTTCAGCATCACCCAGCGCCTTTTTAGTACCACCGGTGCTGAATAGCTCCACTCCCAATTCGTTGAGGCCACGGGCGAAATCGACCAGCCCTGTTTTGTCCCATACACTTAAAATGGCGCGCATTACTTCCTCCTAAATAATACTAATAATTATCAATTGTCATCCTATTGAATGGTGATTAATAGACCGCTGAAATAGTTACAATCAACCCCCTAATCCCCCAATCTTGGGGGACTTTTAAAGGTGGGGGACACCCCCAGACCCCCGGCAGGAAGTATCCTGCACCTCTTTTTCAGTAGTCTCAATATAT
>JAAXQM010000247.1 GCA_012974295.1 Dehalococcoidales bacterium | reverse complement strand
TTATCTCCCTCTATACCCGGTATCTCTGGAATCACGGGTTTACCCCCGGTGGCTACGATAACAACGTCCGGCCTTTCTTTCTTAATTAACTCAGGCGTGGCCTCCTTATTCAACTCCACTTTGACCGGTAGCTTGTTCACCTGTATTGATAGATATATTATCCACTTACTTAACTCCTGCTTCATAGGAGGGATAACTGCCAGGTTCATCTGTCCTCCCAGCTTGGACGCTTTTTCCCACAGCGTTACCTGGTGCCCCCGGAGAGCAGATACGCGTGCTGCCTCCAGACCTCCGGGACCTCCACCGATAACCAGCACCTTTTTCTGCTTCGCCGCCGGAGTGATGGCCATCTCCTTTTCCCTGCCGACCGTAGGATTTATAACGCAGGTCATAGGTTCGTACGTCAACTGTGTGCGAAGGCAGCCTTGTCCACAACTGGTGCAGGGGGCAATATCTTCGATATTTCCCTCTTTTGCTTTGTTCGGTAACTCCGGATCAGCCAGCAGGGCTCGACCCATAACAATCATGTCCGCGTACTCCTTAACCAGAATATCTTCCGCCAATTGGGGATCATTTATTCTACCAACGACCATTACTGGAACATCGACCACCTGTTTGATCGCCGCAGCAGCAGGAACGTTGAAACCTGGTTGAGTGCCCAGACAGGGTAGTATTTGCCAGTACACATCAGGTACTACTCCGCCCGATATATGGAAAGCGGCTACCCCTGCTTTAACAAGCTTGGGAGCTATGTACTGCGATTCTAGAATATCTCGCCCACCCGGCAAATGCTCGTCCCCTGAAATGCGGAGAATGACAGGGAAATCTGGCCCCGCCTTAGCTCGAATGCTCTCCATAACCTCAAGAAGGAATCTGAGGCGTCCATCAACCGCACCTCCATAGACATCAGTTCGTTTGTTGCGTAATGGTGATAGGAATGAACCGGCTAACATATAGTTGTGAGCTGCATGAAACTCAATTGCATCGCAGCCAGCTTCTCTAGCACGCCTTGCTGCTTCACCGAACTGCCCTATGATCGTCTTGATTTCCTCTATAGTGAGCTCACGACATACCTGGCCATGAGTTTTGCAGACAGCTGGAGATGGTCCCACAGGTTGAGTTCCTTTAAGCCAACAGAACGATTCAGGGCCGGGATGGATGATCTGCGGTGCCACCATGGCACCGTGAGCATGCATAGCATCGACAAACCTTTTGAAACCTGGTATTAGTTGGTCATCCCACAGACCGACAGTCTGAATTATGTAGGGAAAAGCAACGTCGATTGTGACCGCCTCGAAGATAATAAGGCCTACACCGCCTTTAGCCCTCGCCTCCCAGTAGTCAATCATCTTCTGTGAGATGGTACCGTCGTCGGGTGCCCAGTTTGTAGTCATGGGGGCCATAACGATACGGTTCTTTACCTCCATGGAGCCAATTTTTATGGGAGTAAACAATTTCATCAACTGTGTCATTCCTAGCCTCCTTTTTCAGTCATTGTACTGTAATAATCGTATTAACGTTAAACATCATTTTCTAGTTGAATTATTTATAGCTGTGCTCATCTATTTTAAAGCATAGAGACGAGAAACGGAATGGGAGGTGATGAAAATGCTGTGGACACTGTACGTTGGGGGATTGCATTATTTAGTGATAAGCTGTATATTTTTCTTGTCACAGCATTACACATCAAGAAGGGGGTACTTATAGATGAGCACAGATGAAAGGTACGATGTTGTTATTGTCGGCGGTGGCTTCAATGGAGTTACAACTGCAGCATACCTCGGCAAGTGCGGTCTGAGCGTATGTGTATTAGAGGAGAGGGTAGAGGCGGGGGGAGGATGCGAGAGTGCTGAGCCCGTAGCCGGAGTACGCATCAATCCCCATGCCATAATGATGTACGGCGCACCCGCTCCCGGATTCGAGCAACTGGAGCTGTGGAAATATGGCTTCCGCATGGACTGGAATCCCCTCTTACAGGATCTGACAAAGCAGGTAGGAAGGGGAGCTCTTTGTACCGATGGTATGAGGCCCATGACAGAAAAGGACATGATGGGATGGGCCAAGATAAGCGGCATGCTCACGGATCCCCCCTTCATCACTGAGCTTATGCGTGCTACCTTCTGGTGCCCACCTCATCCAGCAGATGTGGAGGTCAATGCGGAGACTGTTCCCTATATGCAGGTATACAAGCAGCGTTCACCAGATATCTGGACCGAGGAACTCCTCAATATGACCATGTTTGACCTCTTGGACGAGTACTGCGAAACAGAGCACTTCAAGGTACAACAGGCGATGGTGGCCTGGTATTCAGGAGCTGCAGCTCACTGGGAGGGAGTGGCTATCCCTGCCCTCGCCTGCGATGTAGTGCTTACACTTTGTGGCAAGGTCAGCGTTCCGCGCGGGACCATGCACGGCTATTTCCACTCCATTTTCCGCTGTGCCGTCGATCACGGTGTAGTGATCCGTACCTGCTGCCCTGTGGATGAGATCATGATCAGTAACGGACGGGCGGTGGGCGTGCGCTTAAGGGACAATGCCGCAAAGGCTGAAAAGACCATCTGGGCGGACAAAGCGGTGATCAGTGATGTTGATATTTTGCAGACCTTTAACACTCTGGTCGGACCGCAGCATGTAGACCGCTCCTTCCTGCAGCGTATAAATGACATCAGTCTCAAGGGTGGTAGTATCTATGTTTCTCATATATTAACTCGTGAGAAGCTTCGTTGCCGCCCCCAGTTCCGCAGTGAGCTTATGGGAGACGAGGCTGGGCTTGGCCCATATCCCTGTGACTCGCGTGAGATCTACTATGAGCATGTAGCCGACGTCGATGGACGTAAGGGTGACATCACAATGCCACCGGAGAGGTTAATGTGGTTAGGAACCCCCAGCAATAGGTTTAACGACCATCACCCTCAAAACACGCGTCCCAATGAACATATTATGTCTCCGTTTTATGTCTATGTGCCGCCGCCGGAGTATCATCCAGACGGTGTCGATGCCATAGATAAAAAGAAGGAGTACTGGAACGGTTATATGCGCAAGGCCTTCAGTGAGGTAATAGAGAACCTTGACGACGACAATATTATTCACCACTGGGCCAACACTCCCTATGAATCGGAGTTTCGCAACACCGGTATGATTGGCGGCACCTGGTGTGGCACCCGCCACTGTGAAGACCAGTTTTGGATGCAGCGACCCCTTCCCGAGCTTGCGCGCTACCGCACTCCCATCGAAGGGCTTTACCTTTGCCATCAAACGGCAGCGCACCCTGGTGGGTTGTGCCTCATGGCTGTTACTTATAATCTGATGCATATACTCATTGAAGATGGGCTTGCCGAGCCGGGAGATTGGTGGTATCCGTCGCCGTGGTATATACCGGAGAGAGGTAAAATATCGGCGGTACCCCGTGAGGGAAAAGTAGCGGCGTAGTATTAAATCGTAGATTAGTGGCTTAAGTTAGGATTATAACCCCTGATGCGGAAAGCGTCGGGGGTTATTTTTAGGGGTTAAGCAGCGCCTCTCCTCAGGGTAAGCGCCGCCAGGATTGAAATAACCACGGCAAAAGCGGCCAGTATCCCTATCTCATAGCCTACGTCAAGTAGACCCTGACCTTTAAGCATGATATCTGTCATTCCATTAATCGCATATTTTAGCGGAAGAAATTTCGCTATCCACTGGAGAGCTGTGCTCATCTGATCCACCGGCCAGATAACGCCGCAAAGGAGTATTTGAGGGAATATGATCAGGGGAATAAACTGAACCATCTGGAACTCGTTACGGGCAAACGCGGAGATAAATATACCTAGATTGACTCCTACGGTGACTACTATGATCTGAAATATGCAGATCCGCCACAGGGCTCCGGGGGCATGATGTGCACCTAGTGCGTAGATAGTGAAAAGAACCACCACCAGGATCTGTATCAGCGCCAGAATGAAGAAACCAAGCAGATAGCCGACCACCATATCAAAGCGGGATACCGGCGACGCCATCATACGCTCCATCGTACCCTGGGATCTTTCGCGGAGAAAGCTTATACCGGTAAGCATGAAACTAAATAGCAGACCCATAGTGGCCAGCAGTGGCGGGTAGGCGTTGTTCAGGAGGCTGCTTTCACCTGGAAAGCTGTATCGCAGGAGTGTCATTATCACTAATGGAATAACCAGAATGATCACTATTGTGCGGCGGTCGCGGACTAGCTGGCGTACCACCCTCAGGGCAATTGACAGGGTATTACTTGGACTCATTACCTTCTTCCATGCTAACAACAAAATAGAGGAAGGCATCTTCCAGGGTCGCTTCAGATTGACCTGTAGCCTGCCTGAGTTCGTAGGGTGTTCCCTCAGCGATGATCCTGCCCTCGCGCAAGAAGGCAAGGCGGTCGCAGTGGGCGGCGTCATCCATGGTGTGACTGGAGATGACTATTGTGACGCCCTGCTTGTTCAGGTTTTGGAAATACTCCCAGAATGTTACCCTTAGCTTTGGGTCAACCCCTACTGTGGGCTCATCAAGGAAGAGCAATGGTGGCCTATGGACCATAGAGCAGGCGAGGCTAACTCTCTGCTTCATGCCCCCACTCAGGTTATATATTGAGTCTCGACGGCGGGGCCACAGGTCGACTAGTTGGATAGCCTCCTCGACCTGCATACGTCGCTCGGCCCTGTTTCTCACGCCATATATACGGGCGAAGAAGTCTACATTCTGGGCTATTGATAGCTCTGTATACAGCGAAGCAAGCTGCGGCATGTAACCGATATAGCGAGACATTTTACGGGATGGGGGCTGTCCCATCATATGGATGGTACCGTATTTCGGTTTAAGTAAACCGACAAGTAGCCTGATCAGTGTTGTTTTCCCTGAGCCGTTAGGGCCGAGAACCCCGAAGCTCATGCCTCGCGGTACCTCAAGGGATAACTGATCAACAGCTTTTAGATTCTTATAATTGAATGATAAATCATTTACCTTTATAGCGGGCCCTGTGTATTCACGACTTGTCATATTAGCTGTATCTCACAACTGCATTCTAGTGACACAGGATAAATCGAATCCACTGAGTTTGTCAAATGACTGTGTTATACCAGTGCTATGGAGCCGTATCTATGGAGATCAGTATCGCCATAATTATGAGGCCACTGAAAAAGAGGTGCAGGATACTTCCTGACGGGAGTATGGGGGGTGTCCCCTAGCTTAAGAATTCCTCCAAAGATTGGGGGATATATGGGGTTGATTGAGAGTGTTTTAGCAGTTTATAAATGTTCGCTATAGCAACCTTCAGCGATGCACTTTCGCTGTTGACCCGCATAACTTATTTTTGTTAAAATCCTAATTGCCGCAACAATATGATTCTAGATAAGTTTGCTCTAACCGGTAAGGTAGCTGTCGTCACCGGGGCAGGGAGGAGTATCGGCAGGGGAATAGCTCTGGGCTTCGCCGAGGCTGGTGCCGATATTGTCTGTGCCGCCCGTACGACCAGCGAGATAGAATCCGTAGCCTCAGAGGTCCGCAATCTAGGGAGAAGAGCCATTGCTGTTCCCTGTGATGTTCGTGAAGCCGAACAGGTTGATAATATGGTAGCCAGGGCACTGGAGGAGTTTGGTCATATCGATATACTGG
>JAAXQM010000243.1 GCA_012974295.1 Dehalococcoidales bacterium | reverse complement strand
ACAACGCGGCACGGGTGGTAGCGGAAGACATGGGTATTGACCCATGGTGGTCTGAGCCCGACTACATCGTAAAAGCGAGAGAGATGAAGCTGGTGCCATGAATTATTATTCCAAGTGTTTATATTAAACTAGTAAAATTCTAGATACGGTTTTTAAGAGCAGTAGGCGCTTACTCGAATCCGCCACAGATGCCAGATTTGATAGAACAGTATTCTGAATGAGATCCCCCTTGATTTTCGATGAATTACTAGTAATACCTCTCCTACTCACGATACCTTGACTAGCCTGAATCTCTGAAATCATATAAGTCTCAAATGCCCATCATAGAAATTGTAAAAATATCCGGGGGCTGGTCAAAGCTGCACTGATAGTCAAATTCTTTTCCCGCGGGATATGGTGTCACAATTGCCATTTCAAGCTGTGGAGGCAGAGAAAACCGACACCCGGTCTGCTGAATCAGGGGTTCATAGATATTACCTTTACTGATACTTGTGCGCAACCATTGACAGCACCCTTCTTGGGGTATAAGATTTATACTCCAACATTAAGAGTGCAATTTTCTTTCCTTATCCACTATCATCTATAGCATATACGTATTTCGAATCATAGGTTACAGGTGCGGTAAAAAAAAGAGGAATAATTTGGAGAAGCACCATCTCATGGTCAGTGTTCCCATTGTCGAGGGCCCTATCACCGGTCCCGGCACGCCATTTCTGATAAACACATCTTCAGATCAGGCATTGTCAGCCGCGGGATACGAAGCAAAGGAATATTTTATCTCCGGCACCGCCACGTCATACCGTAGTGTCAATGACTTGCCGGCCAACGGGATGTGGGAAGTAGAATCGGCGGAATCCGCCGCCTACAAGACCCGCATTCTGGTTTACCGGCCTATGGATGCGGCCAAGTTCAACGGTACTGTGGTGGTGGAGTGGTTCAATGTATCGGGCGGACTCGAGGCCGGACCTGATTGGACGCTCATGCACAACGAATTGCTCCGCCGCGGTTACGCGTGGATTGGCGTGTCGGCACAATACGGAGGAGTTGAAGGCTATGCTGCCACTTCGTTAGACATTATTAAACTGGATCTGAAAACCGCGAATGCGCAGCGGTATGGGTCACTGAGCCATCCTGGAGACGAATACTCCTACGATATTTATTCGCAAGTCGCCAGCGCCATTCGCAATCCAGGCAGCGTCAATCCGCTCGCCGGGTGCCATGTCGAACGAATACTGGCGGTAGGTGAATCACAATCCGCTATGCGGCTCACTACCTATATCAATGCAATCCAGCCCAGCGTTCAACTCTTCGATGGTTTTCTTGTGCACGGCAAGCTATGTACCGCAGCATCATTGGGCGGTGATTCACTGCACGGGGGCGATTTATCAAATAAAACTCCGGTTTTTCTTCGCACTGACATCGACGTTCCCGTTCTGATATTAGAGTCGGAAACAGATGTTATGATACTTGGCTATTATAGAGCAAGGCAGGACGATACGGATAAAATCCGGCTGTGGGAAATGGCGGGTACTGCACATGCCGACCTCTATTTGGTTGCTAAAGGCAGCAGCGACACCGGTAATGATCCGTCGATTGCCAATGTGGTTGAAGTATTAAGCCCTTATCCTGGAGTTATCGAATGCGGCTTGCCGATCAATGATGGGCCGCAGCATTTCATTGCAAAAGCGGCGATTCACCAACTCGATAGTTGGGTGCGTACCGGTGTTGGCCCGACCGTCGCTGACCGCCTCGAAATCGCTGGCGATCCCCCTGCATTTGTGCTCGATGCGCTTGGCAATGTAAAGGGTGGCATCCGCACCCCCTATGTCGATGTACCTATCGCCAGGCTTTCCGGCCTGGGTCAACCAGACGCATCAATAGTCGTCTCTCTGTTCGGAACCACTAGGCTGTTCGATGACACGACACTCGCAACACTGTACCCCGACCATGATACCTATGTGACGGCTGTTGAAAACGCCACAGATGCAGCTGTCCAAGCCGGCTTTTTAATGCCCGAAGACGGTGAGTTAATCAAGGCGGCTGCGGCAGCGCTGCCTGACGACCCCACCCATTGACAACAACCCCCGCTATAGCCTAGGATGTCTCTACCAGAAATCAGAGGGTAAATTAATATCTGCTTAAACTGCCTATAGGTTATCGCGTTTAATCCCATTCTAGAAAGGAGAATTCCATGAATTTTGAGCAACTGATATACGAGGAGAAGGACAGAGTGGCATATGTCACACTGAACCGGCCAGAAGTTTTAAATGCCTTAAGCATGAAGCTTTCAGATGAGATTGTTGCTGCCATAGAAATGGTACGAGCTTCTACTGACGTGAAATTTCTCGTGATCAAAGGTGCTGGAGATAACTTCTGTGTAGGGGATGATATTACAGAAATGGTGATGTGGGGCAACGCCAACAGTGTAATGCGCCGTGTTCGATATTACCAGAACATGGCTAACCAGCTTGAAGAACTGGACAAAATAACCATAGCCGCAGTGGACGGTTACGCAGTAGGGGGTGGTCTTGAGATTACCATGGCATGCGATTTTGTCATTGCCACAGAACGAGCTCGGTGGGGGATGCCGGAAGTAGATGTCGGAATTACGCCCGGTTGGGGTGGAACCACTCGTCTTGCCCGCTTAATAGGCAGGCGTATGACCAAAGAGATTAATATGCTGGGTGCACTTCACCGGGCAGAGAGGGCAGTAGAATTGACTCTCTGGAATAGGGTAGTGCCAAATGACCGTTTAGAGGTTGAGTTGGACCGATTGTTGCAGGTACTGCAGTCTAAGAACCAGCAAGGACTGCGGCAATTTAAGTTCATAATCAATAAGGGAGTGGAATGCGACCTGTATACTGCTCAGGGCTTTGAAGCGTTGTCTGCTGCACTAACCGGCGCTGTTAGCGGACTATGGGAAATAGAGGATGCTGACAAAGGTGCAGGTGTTGAGGGATTCACCGAGAAAGATGGCCTTTGGCAAACCCGACGACGCTTGGCGAGAGATTTTTGGGTTGACAAATAATCCATACATTCCTACATCATAAATTTTCCCTGGGAGTGGACTATTGGCTACTCAGGATGCAAGAGGTTCTGGAGAAGGTGAGAGCAGAGTAAAGACTTAGACCTAATTGGGAATAATTAAGGGGACTACTTTTCATAGGTGGCCTTTTTTACTGCCCTATTTCACTTACTTCAATACCGTTTTAGCTATAAAAAGCATACTTGTCACTTTGTGACTGGCATATAAACATCAATAGTCATCTGTAAACTTAAATGTGCTTATTCTGTTCCGGTAGCCTGTATCAGTCCTTCCAAGTATCTGGGAAGGCCCATGAGAGATTGGCCCCCGTCTACATAAATGATCTGGCCGGTAATCCAATCGGCATACTCGGAGACGAGAAATAGGGCTACTTTCGCGATATCCTCCGGCTCGCCAAATCTACCTTTGGGTGTGCGATCCAGAAAGTCCTCTTTCAAACCGGGAAGATTATAGAACAGCTCGGTTAGAGGAGTCATAGTGGTACCCGGGCCAATGGCATTGACATTAATTCCATGTGGGCCGAGTTCCTGGGCAGCCACCCTGGTAAACATGAGTAGCCCCCCTTTGGAGGCGCAGTATGCGGCAATCCCCGTAGTGGGTAGGATGGAATTGGTAGAAGCCATATTAACAATCTTTCCCTTGATACTATTCTCAAGCATGAACACTGTCACTTCTCTCGTGCAAAGAAAGGCACCCCTAAGGTTGAGATTCATAACATCGTCCCATTCCTGAGTTGACATCTCCCAGAAATAGTGCATTCCCCCGCGGCCCGCATTGTTGACGAGGATATCGATTGTATTAAACTTGTGGACAGCCTCTACAACCATCTTCTTAACATCTTCTTCCTGGGAAATATCGGCTGTAATTCCCCATACTCTTTCACCGAAGCGATCTCCGAGTTCATCGATTACCCTTTTCAACCCCTCTTCGTTTATATCAGCGACAACAACCTTTGCCCCTGCCTCGAGGAAGGCCATAACTATACCTAATCCAATCCCCTGAACACCTCCTGTAACCAGTGCTACTTTATCTTTAATTTCAATACCCATCTTAATCCCTCCTATGTTTATGTAAGAGCACTATGAAAAATCAAATAGCACCTTTATACTCTTGGTCAAACGTTTATTTGCACAGGTCTCAAATGCTTGTTGATACTGCTCCAATCTGAATTTGTGAGTAACTAAGGGTTTCACATCGATTATTCCATCCCTGATAAGCTCTAAATAGATCTCAAAGGTGTTCATGGTTCTCCCTCCATAATTATCTGCTCCTGCTGACATGGAGCCTACGAGTGATATTTCCCGTAACCATAGAGGGGACCATTCAAACCTCTTTGGACTAGCAACACCAATGAGAACAACTTTCCCTTTCTCCTTTATCAACCGAAGGCTGGTCTCAATCGTGTCTGCGGAGCCGGCACAGTCGTAAACAATATTGACACCTCCAATAACGATCGGCTTTCCACGATAAACTTTGTAGACTTTCCCTCCTAAGATCTCTGCCACTTCCTGAAAAATTCCATGTCCAGAATTTATAACATTATGAGCTCCTAAGCGAGATGCAAGATCTTTCTGGAATGCATGTCTCCCCACAGCGATGATATGGCAGTCGGGATAGAGAGCTCGCAGAGCAATAACGGTGGAGAGGCCCAATGTCCCCAGACTGTAGACTAGCACATTGTCCCCAGGATTTGGTGGATTTTGTAAAATAGCATGTAAAGAAGTGCTAAATGGATCAGCTATCACCGCATCTTCAAAGCTTACTCCCTCAGGTATCTTCAGACATTGCTTCTCGTGTGCCACTACAAAGGGGGCAAACGCACCGTTTATCCTGCTGTTTTCACCCATTATCAGTCCGGGGGGAAGACTCCCTTCTGCAAAGTTACGGCAGACAGCAACATTTCCCTCCTCACATGGCGGACAGGGAGGATCAATTCCCCTTGTAACACATGATAATATTGGCATGATGAGTACGCGTTCCCCTTTATCAAGATCCCTTACTTCCCGGCCCACCCTCTCTACTGTTCCCACGACCTCGTGGCCGAGAACCATGGGAAAGCTAATGAAGGGAGTTGTCGGATTATCCAAACTGCCGCTTAGGAATATGGCATGCATGTCACTTGCACAAATTCCGCTATAAACAGTTCGGACCTTCACCCACTCATCATTGGGCAATTCAGGTTCTGGGTGTTCACCATAGCTAAGCGCTGAGAGTCTCCCAAAATAGGCGCCCTGGTACAATTTCCCAAAAACCTTGCTGTACGCAAACCTCAGTGGCTTGAAATCGAACTTGAGTGCTTCCATTTTTATCTATCCTCTGCAATTATTACTACCAGGTAATCTGCTCCGCATTATTGTACCACCTCAGAAGTTGGAGTCGAAGGCATACTAACGATAACGGGCCGACGGAACTATAAGGGAGCTGTGTCTGTCAAGCGTAGTAAAAGTCAGGGAAATGGGACAAATAGGGAGCTGAACTGTCAAGCAATGTTACTGTGGACAATAATAGAGGGGCCACCCATTATCGGGTAGCCCCTCGTAATCTCATGATAGGTAGAACTATTCTAGC
>JAAXQM010000216.1 GCA_012974295.1 Dehalococcoidales bacterium | reverse complement strand
GTCATCAACGGGCAAAAGACCTGGATAAGCTTCGGCCTCCACGGCGACTTCTGCTATATGACGACGAGGACTGATCCGGAGGCGCCCAAGCACCGAGGGATCAGCTACTTTCTGGTCGACATGAAGACCCCTGGGATCACCGTTAGTCCTATTACGAACATGGTTGGAGCCAACGGCTTCTGCGAGGTATACTTCGACAATGTTCGTGTTCCCAAAGAGAACATGCTGGGTGGGAAGAACCAGGGGTGGATGATAATGATGACCACTCTCAGCTTCGAGCGCGGCACACTGGCATTCCTCGCCGGATCGATGCGGCGGCTATTGGATGACCTGGTAATCTTTGCCAACGAAGCAAGCTACAATGGTCAACCCCTAGCCAAGGACCCCATCGTACGACAAAAACTGGCCGACATTGCTATAGGCGTCCAGATAGCGCGTCTGCTTACCTACAGGACCGTATGGATGCAGGGAAAGGGCTTTATGCCGACGTATCAGGCTTCCATGTCCAAGCTATTCAGTGATGAAATGAACTTCGAGATCGCCCGTGTGGGTACTGAGATCATGGGCCTCTATGGCCAGCTGGCGTGGAAATCGAATAAGGCACCATTCAATGGGGTGATGGCGGGGAACTATTTAAATAATCTTGGCTGCCTCTTCGCCGGGGGCACTCCGGAGATTCAGCGGACTATTATGGCCACTATCGGGCTGGGGCTTCCACGGCACTAGCCATTGACGGAAAGATAGCTACGCTTTTTAGTATATATGGCGAAAATGATGACCAAGGTCAATCTGCTGTTCATTACACTGTCTACAGTGTTATAGATAAAAAAGTGCGAAAAAAGGAGGAGTATAACAAATGGAACTCGGACTAAAAGGGAAGAGTGTAATCGTCACTGGAGGGGCTTCCAATATAGGACGTGGGATCGTCCATTGCTTTGCCAGAGAGGGCATGAACATTATGATTGCTGACCTCGATGATGGCCAGGCCAAGAAGGTGGCAGACGAAGCTAAGGCTCTTGGAAGCAAAGCCAGCGTGGTGAAGACAGATGTCACCAATTATGACGCTGTTGAAGCCATGGTGAAGAAGACAATTGATGAATTTGGTGCGGTGGACATTCTGGTTAATAATGTAGGCTGGGACCTGCAGCAGCTCTTTATAGATACCAATACCGATTTTTGGGATAAGATAATCGCCATAAACTATCGGAGCGTATTGAATTGTTCCAAAGCGGTGCTTGGCCATATGATCGAGCGCAATAGCGGGGTTATTCTAAGCACTGGCTCCGATGCGGGTCGTATCGGTGAGTTTCGTGAAGCGGTCTATGGTGGTACTAAAGGTGCAGTAATTGCCTTTACAAAGGCTGTTTCTCGAGAGGTCGGTCGCTACAATGTGCGTCTTAATGTGGTATGTCCTGGGGTTACCATTCCGCAAAGCGAAGATGAGTATGGTGACGATAGCGGATGGAAGCTTTCACGCGGTTTCTTCACTGAAGAGGTAATGGCAAAAGTTGTCAAAGCCTATCCTTTGCGGCGATTGGGGACATCAGAGGATATCGGTAATGCCATGGTATTCCTGGCTTCAGATGCCGCCAACTTTATTACCGGGCAAACCCTCAGTGTCAGCGGCGGATATTCCATGATGTAACTGTGAAATCGGTTGCCAAATCTGTTAGCTAGATTTGCATATTCGGAAGCGTTTGACTTTCAATTTATTGCTTTGTATAATGCAAATAGTATTTGCGTTACTAATCAATAAGGAAAATAGGAGGGCAATATTTTAATATTGCGAATAATATAGAATGAAAGTTTGGTCAAAAGGACTGGGTAAACAGGCATTAAATGCAGATTGGTTCAAAACGGATGTGAAGTTAGAGGGAAAGACTCTACTAGCTAAAGGCATCGTACGAGACAAGGGGATTATCTGGGACTGTCAATTCACTTTTACCGAAGAGGATATACCCGGCATTTTGCGTATGATGATGTCAGGTCCGGTGCTGAGTCTTTTGGCCAGGAACATAATGGTTATATTCCCCTCTACTTATAAGAGGATTATAAAGCGGGAGGCGGGTAAGGAAAAGAGTAAAAAAAGGCCCGCAGGCGTCTCGAAATAGAGAGGTGATTTTCTAAAATGAGATTTTGGTCAAAAGGTCTGGGAGAGCGAGAACTGGATATCGAATTAGATAAAAGCGATATTGTAAAAGAAGAAGGTAAAGCTGTTTTAAGGGGCACCCTCAAGGCACCGGTAACCTGGAACTATGAGGTAACACTGTTTAATGAAGATACGGCGGGTATTTTTCGGGTCATGTTTTCCATTCCAGGAATAGTATATTTCCTGAAGAATATATCCGGCGTTGGCACATTTATTAGTAAGCGGGGGGAGATGGGACCGCAACCAGCTGAGGCTACAGCGACTGCAGCGACAGGGGCTAAGTCAAAACCGGCCGAGGGGAAAGCAAGCGATTCGAAAGCGGCTGACTTACAACCGGCCGAGGCGGCAACAAAAGAGAATACGGACTCCTAAAGCAGGCCCTTTTTACAGCGATTATATTTGTTTAACCTCTTTTCCCGTTTAATTGCATTCTCTAGATCATGATGCTGTTCAAAATATACTAATTGGGACTGCTGAAATAGTCTTAATCAACCCCCTAATCCCCCAATCTTGGGGGATTTTTTATGGCTGGGGGACACCCCCAGACCCCCGGCAGGAAGTATCCTGCACCTCTTAGTTTGAGTTGAGTAACTCCAGCATTGCGCGTGTATCTGTTGTTGGACGTTTGCATTCATAATTAAGACAAACATAAGCGGTAGCTTTTCCGTCAATGCTGGTTAGATTTTTAGTAAACGGTGCTATATGTTCGATTTCAGGAGATTCCTGTTCAATTTGGCGAAGCATAACCACCTTGTTAGGTATGAATCGCCTGCGTATTGCATCCAGCATTTCTCTGGTATCATCTGATTGCGGGTCACCAACGATAATCACCTCATAACAGGGTCCGATGGCAAAGTCTAAGGCAACCATAAGTTGGGTATACGCGAATGGTGATTGTCTGACATTAGCGGCAAAGGCCCTACCAATTGTGGCCGCTTTCTCTTCAAAATCATGATTGCCGGTTATACGTGCCAGACGAAGCAGGTTCAACATTGCCACTGAGTTTCCTGATGGTATCGCTCCATCGTAAATTTCTTTCTGACGAATTAGAAGACTCTCACTATCATCCGCTGTAAAATAGAATCCGCCCTCATCATCCCAGAAGTGATCTATTAAATCCCCGTTCAGTGCTAGTGCCCCTTCAAGATAACGGCTATCAAAGCTAGCTTCGTACAGTTCAAGCATGCCATAAATTAAAAAAGCATAATCATCTATATAGGCAGGTAATGCTGCCTGACCATCGCGAAAGCGGTGAAGAAGTCTCCCATCAGATGTAAGCATATTGTTTAGAGCAAATTCTATAGCACGTTTAGCGGCGCTGGCATACTGGGGTTCATTTAACACCTGTGCCCCTTTTGACAACGCAGCTACCATAAGACCGTTCCAATCAGTTAAAACTTTATCGTCTTTGTGAGGGTGAACTCGTTTCTCCCGATATGTAAATAGTTTCTTTCTTATCTTTTCCAGATTCTTTTTCAACTCATGCACCGATATGTTCAGGTTGGTAGCGAGTTCTTCCAAAGTTTCGGTAAGGTGTAAAATGTTGCTGATATTTTCCCTTCCATCTGTTTCTGAAAAATTACCGTCCTTTTTAATACTGAAAGCAATGGTAGCCAAATTTGCTTCTTCTACAGATAATACCTGTGCTATTTCCTGGTGTGTCCATAGATAGAACTTGCCCTCCTCGCCATCGGTATCAGCATCCTCCGCAGAATAGAACCCACCATCTGGGGCTGTCATATCACGCAGAATATAGTCGAATATCTCACGGGCTGTTTGGGCATATTCCTCTTTTCCGGTAACCTGATAAGTCTCGGTATATGCCATTGCCAACATAGCCTGGTCATAGAGCATCTTTTCAAAGTGTGGTACGAGCCACTGCGTATCCGTTGAATAGCGATGAAAACCAAACCCTATATGATCATAAATACCACCACTTCTCATCGCTTGGAGAGTTTTTTCAACCATATGCAAGGATTGCTCGTTACCGGTACGCGCCCAGTATCGCAGCAAAAAAAGTAAATTATGCGGAGTCGCGAACTTGGGTGCGATGCTAAAACCACCATTCTCCTGGTCAAATCGACTAGCAAGTTGCTCATATGTAAGGTGGAGTATAGATTCACTCAATTCTTCATTAGATAGGTCTGACGATGCTTGTCGCAGAGCCCCTGTAATTTGGCTTGCTGAATCTAAAACCTCTGTTTGTCGAGTCGACCAGAGTTCCTTAATACGCGGTATAAGTTCCAGCATTCCAATCAGTCCAAACCTCGATTCCCTGGGGATATAAGTGGCAGCAAAGAATGGTTCTTTATCCGGCGTCATAATGATAGTGAGAGGCCATCCCCCGCTGCCAGTCATCATCTGACAGACTTTCATATAAACTGCATCAATATCGGGTCTCTCCTCG
Source organism: Dehalococcoidales bacterium (assembly GCA_012974295.1). Lineage (GTDB taxonomy): Bacteria > Chloroflexota > Dehalococcoidia > E44-bin15 > E44-bin15 > JAAXQM01. The sequence goes on along the minus strand of JAAXQM010000216.1, from coordinate 2,903 downwards.
CGGTCAACTTTTATGGAGACAAACGTTTCATTCATCAGTTTGCCTACTTCGAGGTCCTCAAATGACTCATGCGCCATTACATGGCACCAGTGGCAAGTGGAGTATCCAATAGATAGAAAGATCGGCTTATTTTCGCTTTTCGCCTTAGTAAATGCATCAGCTCCCCACGGATACCAATCAACAGGGTTGTCCGCGTGTTGAAGTAAATAGGGGCTTTTCTCCTGAATTAATCTGTTCTGATGTCCATTGTTCATTTCCAAATCCAGTTATCGGTTCAGTAATGCCAACACTCCCTGGACTGCATCCCTATAATAGTGAGAGCTATAGATAGTTAATGTCACGGCAAACGAATATTAAGCTTACACTGCTTGCGACGTCAGCCTTTAGAACTCGTCCAACAATTCAACACTACTATCTCTTTGCAAAATTGTAATTCATAGCAAACCTTTTATCTGTGACTTTCATCTCATTCTTCTTATGCAGATTGCACTGAAAACACTTATAAGAGATTGCTGAAAGAGAGGTGCAAGCTACTTGCTGCTGTGAGTCTGGGGAATTCACTAAGCTTCAGGGGTCACTTAATATTTGGAGATTCAGGGGTTGCTTGCGACTATCCAAGCGGTCCCTTATCAATTTTGCTTTAAAAAATAGGCCACCGTTTTCGCGATCCCATCCTTCAGGGTTGTCTTAGGGCTCCAACCCAGTTCCTGTTCAGCCTTACTCCAGTCGAGGCATATACGTTGAATCTCCCCCGGTCGAACCGAAGTATAAATTGGTGAGTTACTGTAACCTAGTGCCTTGGCGATAGTATCAAAGATATCCTGGTCCGAGGTCTCCACTCCAGTACCTATATTGCAAATAAGATTTCTTCCCCCCTCTATGGCTAAGATATTCGCTTCTACAATATCGGAGACATGGTGGGTTGCTCTCCCCCCAGCATCTGGTGAGCGAAGATAGCGATCACGCCGGCCTCGCCAAAGGGGTTTTGCCTTGAGCCATAAACGTTTGGGTATCTGAGCGCTACATAATTTAACTCACCCTGAAGGGCATACAGATGGAGATAGTGTTCCACGGTGTGTTTTGAAACCCCGTATTGGGATACTGGATTTATCGGGTGTTTTTCATCAACGGGCAAATATTGAGGCTCGCCATAGATTGCTCCACCAGTGGATGCATAGACGAATTTTCCCACTCCAGAGCGAATTGAATTAACGATGACATTGAGACTGCCCAGAATGTTCACCTCAGCATCAAAAAGCGGCTCGTTAACCGATCGCCTTAGGTCTATCTGAGCTGCGTGATGACAAACGATATCCGGTTTTTCCTTTTCAAAGATGTCCGCTAGTCCCGGATCACCTATGCTCGTTTCATAGAACTTGATGTGGGGATTTAAATTCTCACGGCGTCCCGTCGATAGATTATCGATAACCACAACCTCATCGCCCCGCTCAACTAGGGCATCAACCAGGTTGGACCCGATAAAACCCGCTCCGCCGGTGACTAAGATCTTCAAGATTTTCCTCCCTGGTTAAAAATCTCACGCACGGGTCCCAGATGGTGAAGGCCCTTCATAATGGCCTTGCCATGCCAGTCAAAAGACAAATCAGGCGATTGGAGCAGTGATTCATGGATCCCATTTGATGCAGTGATATTAAATAGGTAGTCGATCTGGTCGTTACTAAGCCCGTCGTAGAGACGGCGGGCAAAATATCCAATCTGTAGCTCCCACCCGATCCGTTCCTGCCATACCTTTTGATAGCTAGAGAAGAATTCTTCTGAGAATGTATTGGTGGAGAGTGCCTGATGTAAGGTATGTGCAGCGACCTCGGCACAGAGTAGGCCATAATATACACCCCCACCGGTAGTAGGTTTCACCTGCCCGGCGGCATCCCCTACAACAATCACCCGTTCTCGATACGTTTTGGTCAGTGGCTTTAGTGGAATGCCTCTATATGTAATCTTGGCCTCGGGTGAGGCTATTCTACCCCGTTGATAAAGTTTATCTAGAAGCATTCTGAGATGCCAGCCAGGTTTCTGCCGTGAGAAGAGCCCGACGAGTGCCTGTTCCGGAAAAGTCGGGACAAACCAGGAAAAAAAACCAGGAGCCATCTGCTGATTGAAATAGACTTCCAACTCACGGTGGCCGTTGGTACTCACTTCAGCCTGAGCTCCCATGATGAGGTCGTCTGCCTTTCCCAAACCTAGCCTCTGAGGAATCATGGAGTGAAATCCACAGGCAATGACCGCAGCCTTAGCATCGTAGGTTTTTTTACTATCCGTTTCAACCCTGACACGGTCCTCCAAAACTTCGATATCATTCACCCTGCTTCCCAGATGGTAGAGAGCACCATCCCGTTGAGCTTTTTCCGCGAGAGAACGGTCCAAAGCAGTGCGGTCTACAATATACGCTTGAACGCTCTCCCGTCGCAGCTCCATCTCCATCATTGAGGGGCTGAATAGCTTGAATGAGCTTACTTCTCTTAAAACTGTGCCATCGAAGATAGGGAAACGCTTAATGCACTCCGCGCCGATGATACCGGTGCAATGCATTGGCTCACCAACGCGCTCGTGTTCCTCAAAAACTACTGTCTTGTAGCCCAAAGACGCTAAACAGTGGGCGATATAGCTTCCCGTCGGACCGGCGCCTACAATAATTACATCATACAACCGATGATCCTCTATAATTTAACATCCGGGCATCATTATAACACTATAAATCATTGTTGCCCAAAAACTTTGGGTCACTGGACCGGGTTTGTATGGATTGCTAACACGTGATAGTGTGTCTTATAAGAAGTGACAGCTAAGAAAGAAGTGCGGGATACTTCCTGTTGGGGGTCTGGGGGTGTCCCCCAGATTTAAAAATCCCCCAAGACTGGGGGATATAGGGGGTTGATCAAAAC
>JAAXQM010000213.1 GCA_012974295.1 Dehalococcoidales bacterium | reverse complement strand
TCCCAGTCGTAGGCCGGGATGACGAGCCCCTGCTCCCAGATGTTGGCGAGATTGGCCCCGTAGGTATTGATCTCGGGCGCCATCTCCTCCGGCAGCGAGGACTTGATCAGTGCCGCCATGCTCCTCCGTTCCCAGAAGGGACAGATCTCGTCGACGATCTCCCGTCTCTCCTCCTCCGTGACGAGCTCGGAGAAGCCTCCCGTGGTGACCGCCTCGGGCATCCAGTCGACGTTCGCCTCCGGGTGCCATCTCACCTTGTTGGCGCCACCGTTGGGGTCGCCGACGATCAGCTCCCCGTCCTTGATGAAGACGGGCATCTCCTCGCACAGCTTCTCCACCATGCGGGCATACTGCAGTGGTACCGGCTGCCCATCGGTTTCCCGAAAGGCCTCGGTGACGATCCGCGCCCTGTCCATATCGATCTTGACACCCTGGCGGAACCGGACCCTCCCCAGTCCCTCCTCCGCTTTCTCCATCGCGCTCTCGGTAACCGCCCCCTTCCAGTACAGCGCGCTCCTCAACATGCTGGTGCGGAGTGTGGAGCCATAACCCCACTCAAAAGGTACGGCCTTCTTGAATCTCTCCGCCGTGGAAACTCTTTTTGGTTCCGACGTTATGGTCATTGACTTCTACCTCCTCTGGTGATTGAAAGGATATCGATTATTTAGAGACTGCTGAAATAGTTTCAATCAACCCCTTAGCCCCCCAATCTTGGGGGACACCCTCAGACCCCTGGCAGGAAGTATCCTACATCTTTATTTCCGCGGTCTCATTTGTATCATCTGTTATTGCCATCCCACCTCCATATCAACCAGCTTTAGCCAATCCCATGGAATCGAAGAACCTGGAGAACATCTCCTTTATCTCGGCTGTAGTTGTGTACCTCTCGTCAAAGTTGTCCATCCCGATATTCATAAACGGGACCCCGAGCTCGCGGCACACCTCCCTCATCATACCAATGTTTGCAGAACCATCCTTGTGGCCCATGTGGCCGGGCCAGACGACACAATCTATTTTGTAGTCTGTGACTACCTGCCTGATATCGCCGATCCAGTTATCTGCCACACCACGCGCCTGCCTCATCATCGGGGCATCACACAAAGCCCTCTTACCCAGCCCCTTGAGCATGGTTTCCTCGCTTGTGGTGTCAATCAGCGTATAGGGAGTATAGCCGAACATGTCCATAACGACCACCGCCCCATACTCCTGCTCCAACCAGGGAAAGAGATCGAGGCTTAAGCCCAAAGACACAACATCAAACCAAAATATTCTTACCCTCTCATTCTCCACCTTGCCCGTTCCCTCTCGCACCAGCATCTCGGCGTCCTCAACGAGGTCCGTGAACCACTGGGTGCCTTTGGGATCACCGACCAGGATGTTCATAGCTACGCCGAAGGCTTGCAGTCCCACGCCGTAGCCGTGGGGACAGGGCACGGCTCGCCTCAGCTCATTGTACTCTATCCACAACTTGAACATCTTGTTGGACTCCTCTATGACCTCCCGAAGTCTGTCCATATCCAGCTTGCGCCCGGTGTGCTCCTCAAGGAAGGAAATCATTAGCCTGGTTTCGTTAGCATAGTAATCCAGACTTCGCTCATCATTCCAGTAGGGCGGGTCACAGCCGAACATCGGAACATGACGCCAGATTTCGTTTGTCTGCATTAATTGGTGCGCTGCCAGGGAAGCATCGCAGGGGTGAAGCATGGCGATAATCGCAGTTGGCAGTGGGGCAAGATCTTTCTCTACCCAGTATCCTGCTACCCTGAAGGCAGTGCAGAAGTCCTTTCCGAACAGGCTCTCGGTTGCATCGATCTCCTCTGGTAGGGTGGGAGACATGGCATTCGTGAACACGGGAGTCAAAAAAGTGTACCATGGGAGATCCATGGCAACATATATCTCCGGTTGACAGCCGTAGTAGCTAGCGACGAAGGGATCGCCATTCTCAACAGCCCTTATTACCGCGTTGTGTTGCTCAACATACGCCTCAGTCAGGGGAGCATAAAGCTTATCAGTCCCCGATGGACTTTGCCCGAAGGCCTTTGCCATCGCCTCGTACGAATCGCGTTCCTCTATAAACTTTGCCAATCTCCTCATTTGTTTATCTTTTTCTGTCTCTGTAGTCATCGTCTACCTCCCTAATGTTTCCAGGAATGCCTGGACCCTCGTTTTCATTTGGCCGATGCCGCCCAAGATATATTCTCTATCTAACTGCATATAGGGAATACCTTCAGGCCTGAACTCCTTACCCAGCTGATAGTGCTCAACTGTCCATATGTCACAAAAGAGTAGCCTCTCGCCAATAATCGCGTCCACCTTGAAATCCCGGATCATGTCCCTGACCAAAGCAGCCCTTCGCGGGTAATCCTGAAACATTCGCGGACAGGAATAGCGGTCTGCGATATAGTATTGAGCAAGAGCCTGTAAGGGGTCGCCTATCTTCTCATCCACATCGTTCCAGAATATTCTGGTGCCAAAGCATAGCATGTCGGTGACCACCAGGCCGCCTTGATCCTCAATGACTTTAATGTAGTTTGGGTCATCAAGTATGCCACCCGTTATCATCAATCTCGCCCGGTAGTCCTTGATACCCTCCACCTCCTTCAAGTCCTGCAGAAGCTCCTTCAACATCTCATTGAACCGCTCCCGGGGCATGGCTGTGCTTGCGACAACGACGGCCAGCGCATCGGCCCCAGTAATCGGTGGATTATCCCGCTTCCTGAGCTCGTAAAGCTGCTTCAGAAGGCGCCGTGTCTCGTTATGGGTCTTTATCGCCTCCCGCAGCTTATCATCGGTGATGGTTATGCCCAGGTGCTTCTCCACAGCCTCCTTGAGAATTACCAATTCGTCCCGGTACCATGCGACCTGCGGCTTTTCGGTCTTCTTGGGAAGGCTCATTATGTGCACGAAGGGGGTGTCCACCTTGCGCTTCCAGTTATCGTAGATGCGGCGGCAGTGGTCGCAAGTGTTGAGCCATACGGCCCCTTCAATAAAGTCATAGTCGCCCCGCAGTCCCATGTTTAAGCTGTGCCGGGTGAAACTGCAAATGATACTGGCCATATAAGCATCTGCCAGCTCCGTCCCGGTGCTGCCTGTCCCTCTAGCCCGGAAGGGCACCATGCCTGCAGCTGTGATGATCTCCTCCGGCCCACAGGAACAGAAGAGCGCCATCACCTTACCCCCCTGCTCCATCCATTTCTTCAGTTCAGGATTAACGAGGGTCTCAGCTGCTTCCTGGAATTGCTGTAATGCCTTCGACTTCACCTTTGTCTCCAATTCATTTTCCCCCTTTCGAGACGATCCTTTTCACGGACGCCCCACTCAATTTCTGTTGCTGGACGCTGCTTACCACTATTCAAGGAGAGATTCCCATAGCAAGCTGTATGGGATTACTACAGCATGATACGTTGCATCGGGCATCAATACCTCCTTATGAGAATCGGTGATGGAAGTCTACATCAGCGGTCTGCCATTGTCAATACAATGTACTCGTTAGGCACAGGATATTGGCCGAATGCAAGTTACTGGATTTTTTCGGCGCAGCGATCTCCTAAGTGGCGAGGTAGCCGCCAATCTCTTGCCGCCTTAGAAAGTTACTACTAGAATTTTATTACGCTGCGGATTACCTCCCCCTTCTTCATCGCCTCAAAGGCCTCGTTAATCTGGTCTAATTTATAGGTTCGAGTTATGAGCTTATCTATGGGGAGCTTGCCCTCCATGAACAGATCGACATATATTGGTATGTCCACTGGCGCTACTATGTCGCCCTGGACGGTTCCGGTAATGGTCTTGCACATAAGGAACTGGAAGGCGGGGATAGTGAGCATGTCGAGGAGGGCTGGCATTCCGGCTATGACGAGAAGTCCCCCGCTGCGAATACAGTTTAAGGCCTGGGCCATAACGTCCACCTTGCCGATGAACTCGATGGCGTAGTTCGCTCCCTGACCAAGTATCTCTGGAATCTTCAATTGTGGATCGTCCTTGGAGGCGTTTATTACATAGTCAGCACCCAACTCCTTGGCTTTTTCCAGCTTACTGTCAAGCGTATCGATGGCTATGACCTTTGCGCCCAGCAGTTTTGCTCCCATAACGGCGCTCAGCCCCACGCCGCCACAACCGAAAATGGCAATGCTCTCGCCGGGCCTTGCCTTGGTGGCGTTGATCGCGGCGCCGATGCCGGTGCTGGTGCCGCAGCCAAGGAGACACATCACGTCCAGGGGGGCATCCTTGCGGATCTTCACCGCGGAGCGCTCGTGCACCACAACCTTCTCGGCGAAGCAGGCGAGACCGAAGAGGTGATTTATTGCCTGTTCGCCTTTGTGCAGCCGTACCCCTCCACCTGGTAGGGTGGCCATCATCTGAATCGGCAGATTCTCCACGCAGATGGTTGGCCTACCTGAAAGACAGTAACCGCATTTCCCGCACGAAATCGTCACCATGAGTATCACGTGGTCGCCAGGCTGGACGGTGGTTACACATGGCCCCACCTTCTCCACGACACCTGCTCCTTCATGCCCCGGCACAATGGGTAGGGGCATGGGCATATCGCCCTGCATAAAGTGGAGGTCGCTATGACACACACCGGTGGCCTCCAGCTTCACCAGTATCTCATTTTCCTGAGGGTCATCGAGGGTGACATCCTCTATCTTTAGCGGGGTGTTGATATCATACAGTACTGCTGCTTTCATTTCTTATATCCTCCTTTTTATTTATTGTCCTTTGCTACATCTTCTGCTACATCTTCACATTCAGTGCACTAAAACATCCGGGTCTGTTCTGGTTGATAACGCAGAATCACTCCTCCTTTTCGAATACCATGGTCTCATATTCCATTACCCATAAGCCTCCTTCCTGTCTGATAAATGCGGTGCAAGGTGGTGGTATTTTACTCGCTTGCGGTTAAAAAGGCAATTTCTGTGAGCGAAAAACGAGAGGCGGAGCCGAGCAGGACATTTTACCTATTCATCTCCGCCGCTATACTTTTCAAATTGACAATCCCTCGGAGGCATGTTATATTTCCGTTATTGCCCAACCACATATCAAGATAGCAATATACCTGCTGCCGCTTGTGCATGTTTTCTAGACTGTAACCCGATGGACTTTTAAACTTAAGGAGGAGATATAAATGATAGGGATAACGTCGTACGGTGCCTATATACCGTGGCACCGGATAGACCGGCAGCAGTTTTTAAAAGCCTGGGGAGGCTTCGCAATGCCCGGGGAAAAGGCAATTGCCAGCTATGATGAAGATAGCCTGACAATGGCCGTTGAAGCAGCTATAGACTGCCTGAGGGATATAGATGCACATACGATTGATGGACTCTATTTTGCTACTACTACCTCTCCGTATAAGGAGAAGCAGTGCTCCGCCTTGATGGCATTGCCACTCGATTTACGTCGTGACATCCGCACGGCCGATATAACCACATCGTTGCGATCGGGAACAACCGCGTTATCTCTGGCTGTGGACACTATTAAAGCTGGTACAGCAGGTAGCATCCTGGTAGCTGTTTCGGACAGGCGCATGGCCGCCCCGGGCGGTATGATGGAGCAGGGCCTGGGCGATGGCGCCGCCGCCCTTCTCTTAGGCACGAATAATGTCATCGCCGAGATCCAGGAGAGCTATTCAATAT
>JAAXQM010000056.1 GCA_012974295.1 Dehalococcoidales bacterium | reverse complement strand
GGTGTTATGAGGGTCCTCGCTGCTATGTTCTGGCCTCAAGAGCGGAAGGCAGATAAATGGCTGCTTATTTTGAGCGGGTTGATATCCATCACCCTAGGCGTATTGATATTAGCCTGGCCAGCTGCCGGAGCTGTTGCAATCATATGGCTCATTGGGATATATGCCATCATTTTTGGCGTATTGCTCATAGCCACCGGGTTCAACGTCCGCAGATCGAACTAGTAGCTCACTAAGCGTGCTGTTTTTACCACCGCGCGCTGCACAGGATGAACCGGGAGCGCGTGGTGGTAGTCAGTTCAAAATGTTGGAGGAAAAGGAGGCGTTTATGGCGACGATTAGTGCACTGGCAGGTGGGATTATTAGCATAGCCTTCGGTTTCTTGGTAATTGTGCGACCTCGTATACTCAGATGGGCCGTAGGTGCATGGTTTATCATTGCTGGCATAATTGCTATCGTGAACGCATTTTAGTAATCTCTCCCTTAAACCAGGTTTAGCGGGGGCTGGGTATAGCTGGGGGACACCCCCAGCCACCCGCCACAGGGAAATCCCTCTGTACTCTCTTGTCCACCGTCATTGCGAGGAACGATAGCGACGAAGCAATCTCGAGGTGGTGGTGAGACGCTGAGATTGCCGCGCCCCGATAAGTCTGGTGTCGCAGTGACGGCAGATCTTGATTCTATGTCATTCCGAACTTGTTTCGTAATCTCAAGATTAATAGGCTGAAACGAGAGATGCTGAAATAAATTCAGCATGACAACACTGCAGGCCATCGTATCACTGAAACATTTGTTTTAGTTGCCCGTATTCAATCCACGGGAAACCTATGCCGTTTCGCCAGTATCTGCCTTGTACCTCATGCGGCTATATTGAGCACTAAGCTCTGAGCCGATAATAACGATTAAAGCGGCAAAGTATACCCACACGAGCAGGACAATAAGGGATGCCACCTGACCGTATATCTGCTGATAGTTCGCCCAGCTAGTCAGATAAGTCGCAAACAGAAACTGAGCAATTTCGAAGGCGATGGCTGCCACAAGTGCTCCCGGCCAGACATAGCGCCATAGAACCCTGGTATTGGGAACATATCGGTATACGATGGAGAATACAGCCAGGACAGCCAGGAAACTAAATAACCTTAAGGCAAAATCGACGGCACCGCCCGGCAGTGAAACATCCGATTGGCTCAGGATCGATAGAAATGAATTCAAGCCCATGGACATGAGCATTAGTATAACGATACCGAGCACCATACTGAGATCACGCAGCTTCCTCAGGTGGTATGGACGGTCCTTGTGAACGCCCCACGTACGGTTTATGGCCCTGCTCACAGCACCGAAGAAAGCGCTGCCGGCCCATATAAGCCCGATCAGGCCCACTATACCAATAGGGCCTCTAAGTCGTATTAGAGTTTCAATGCTCTCTTCCAGCCAGTCAATGGATCCCGGGAAGATATCCCTAAAGAGGTCAAATAGAACCTGCTGCACTGTTTCCGAAGGGAGAAAAAATCCTAGAATAGCTAGAAGTCCTAGAATTAGCGGGAACACGGAGAGAATACCGTAGTAAGATACCCCTGCTGCCATAAAGGTTGCATCGTGAGCACGGAATCCTCTGGCAGTCTCGACTGCAAGTCGTACTACTTTTTTTTTATAAGCCTTTGACCGATACGCTGCTTTCTTTCGGCCAGTAGCCTTTTTCTACGTTGAAAAAATGATTTCACGATTTCCAACTAACAGAGACTACAGTAATAGCCTCAATCAACCCCCTAATCCCCCAATCATGGGGGACTTTGAAAGCTGGGGGCCACTCCCCGGACCCCCAGCAAGAAAGTATCTTGCACCTCTTTTTCAGCGGTCTTATTTATTTAGTATTCCTCAACAGAGGTGATTTGATCTACAGTCGGTACCTGGTAAGTAAAACCAGAATCAATAAGAGTTTGATAACCGCTACCAACACCGGTAACTAATACATCTTCGCCCTTCTCTATACCTATCAACATATCTTCATTTGCCGTGGTGAAATAACACCGCATGCCAAAATTGAGTACCCCTGGGCAAGCTAACTCGAGGTAGGTATTTCCTGGTATGGCGCTCCTTTTTACTTCCTTTACTCTGCCGGATACCCTGAGATTGTTTCCCTTATACGTGGCGTCTCCGGTTATTTCATTCTCAGCATAAACATCACACAATTCTCCGGATGTTGGGCATATCAGGCCTGACGGACAGTCAGGAACTGGCGGAGAACCTGTATTTTCACACACTGCAGTTAACAGTAACACGCCGCCAAGGGTGCCCCCAATCAGAATCACAGCCATTACGCCAATCCATATCCATTTATTGTTCATAACTCATCTCCTTCTAAGATACTGATGAAATAGTCTCAATCAACCCCCTATATCCCCCAATCTTGGGGGATTTTTTTAAAGCTGGGGGACACCCCCAGACCCCGGCCAGAGGGAACTCCCTCTGGACTCCCTATACCCCGCAGCTGCCCTGAGGAGTAATAGATAAACATGGCCATACAATTCTGCCCACCCCCAGACCCCAGCAGGAAGTATCCTGCACCTCTTTTTCAGCAATCTCATTATATACAGAAGTCTATAGATGTCAATGTACCCCAAAGCTGTGAAAATTGGTACAAACACAAGACCTGGTGACTAGATCAGCTTTGCTTGTCCAATTCCTCGTTATCCTTCGAAGAGTCGCCCGAGGCTGAAACGAGCTTTCGCCTGGGCAGTAGAAGTGAGGTTGCCAGGGAAATACCGAATACCCCGGCAATGACATAATAGCTGATTCTCATGGAGTTCGCTATAGAATCGTCAGATACACTCTGCAGCTCTTCGACGTATTCATCCGGGTAATCAGCGATGATTTCTTTAACTAACTCTTCGAATTCCTCTTTTTCCATGTGTTTAATAGTATCCGTCAGGATCACATTCCACATCTGCTTATCTTCTTCGGGGAGGACTTCGCTGTCGTTGATTCCCGAGACAAGACTCGAGAAGAGGAAGGTCAACAACAGTGAAACGACTACAGCCGTCCCCATGGAGGTACCCAGATTCCGAAAGCTGTTCATGAGCCCCGATGCTTCGTCTGCTACATCCCCTTTCGTTGAGGATAATATCAGATTCTGAAGTTGGGAGTTCGCAAGTCCCAATCCAATACCGATTACTATAAGTCCCGGCAGCATGTCAGTAACTGACATATCTACACTGAAAGAATTTGCTAAAAGAATGGTTCCTGCAACGCAGATAATAGCCCCGATTATGACAAGGTATTTGACCGGGAACCGGGAAGCCAGCCGGGATGTAACGAAGACGAAGACCAGCATGGCTAATGTGAGAGGCATGAGAGCGATTCCAGATTCGATGGCACTCTTGAATAACACAGATTGTAAAAAGAATGGTATGGTGAAAAGCATTGCAGCTATACACAGCTGCAGCATCAGGAATACCGTATTCCCCGCTATGTAAGGTTTGTTCTTGAAAAGAGAGGTTGGCGACAGGGGTTCGTTGCCCCTCCTCTCTTGCCTGATTAGCCACACGACAAATAATAGCAGGAAGATTATACCAGCGATCATCAGTATAGCGGCGAAGGAAATCCCAAATGGCGCGATCTCCAGTCCTCCTATTACAAAAGGCCTCTTGGCATTCCACCAGCCATAGTTAGTGGTGAGTATCAACCCGTATACCAGACAGGCCATACCCGCCGCGGATAGCACAACACCGAACCAGTCCAGTTTGGGCTTCACCGGTTTCTTTTGACTGATAAGCAGGTATGAAAAGGCGAGAACGATTACCACAATGACAGCCTCGGAGGCAAACGCCCAGCGCCAGCTGGCGTAGGTGGTGAATGCACCCCCTACAATAGGCCCAATAGCTGCGCCCCCCACCGCAACAGCCGTGAAAACAGCAAAGGCAGTCATTCGTTCCTTGCCTTTGTAGCTGACCATAAGAAATGTCGCTATAGCCGGCATCATCAAAGCTGCGCCCAGCCCTTCGATAATGGACCATCCAGCAATGAGCATGCCTATATTTTGGCTAAGGGCCGCTGTCAGGGTGCCCACGCCATACATGACCGTGCCAATGAGAAATATCCGCTTGGTTCCGTACATGTTGGCCAGCTTTGCACCCGTGATCATGAAGGCGGCCATTATTAGGGCATATAAGGAAACCGCCAGCTGAATATTCTGAATTTCGGTATCCAGGTCCTGGGCTATAGCTGTTATAGCCACATTCATCATGGTCGTATCGAGCGTGAGGATGAACATGGCCAGGGACACTACGATCAGTACACCGTACTTCTTCATTTATTTTCCTCCCTTTGCTCGTTGCAGGTCCCTAAACAAGAGTAGAGGACAAATCATTTTAGAACCGCGAAAAGGCACGCTTGCCTTCAACCGGTCGGTAAATTGCTTCAAAGTCCAGGGCATAATTGAAATCGTCTTTCTCAATCTCACGCTGGCCATGTATATCTACGTTGTGTATTATCAGGAGCTCTTCATTAACGCGGGATGCTTTGAGGAGGTTCAACCCGGATGGCGCCCAGAGGCCGGACCCGCCGGCAAAGGCGGCTCCGGTAATACCGTGACGTCCCACAGCGTTACAGGCAATGATCCAAACCTGGTTCGTCGCCGCCATGGCGGATATAAGCATATCCCACAGCTGAGCATAATACAGGTCAGTTCCAACATTCATCCCCGGATAATCCCGAAAGGCGAGTCCTCGCCAGGAGGCCACCTCAACGATCGCGTCCACTTTATCAATCTTCGCATATTCCAGAACCAGCTGTGCAAAACAGATATCGTAACACGTAGTGAAACCAAAACGACCAAACTTCGAATCTACTATAAGGAAATCGTCTCCACCGGTCTCAGTATATATGCGCTCGATCCCCGGAAGGAATATCTTGTTGTACATACGCTCTTCATTAAGATAATCACTATTTTCGGTGATAAGGTAAGTGGAGTTTACATATTTCTGCCCATGCCCTCTGCGGATGTTATTTAAAACAATACCCTTGAATGTGTCATCAAGATAAGGTTTCAGGGTTCCGTTGATCCACTCGGTATGATTCTCTATAACGGCATGATCCATATACTCCCAACACTCCTCTTCATCTTCCCAGAAGTATCCGGAGAGTGAGAACTCGGGAAATATGGCAACATTAACCTTTCTGTCTTTAAATACCTCCATAGCGCGAATGATCTTGGCTTTATTCGCCTCAATGTCAGGTACGATTGCATGTATTTGCGCAATGCCTATTGATGGCAGGCTATTGTTATCAGAAAAATATCTTTCGGTTACCCGAAAACCGCTGCCACCAATCTGATAGTGCTCTATCTCACTCACGTTTTCTACTGGATTCGTATCACTCTTCAATTTCTACCCCTTTAGTGTTACTACAGGATTTACCCCTGATCACAGACTACAGGGATTGATGTAAAACCTCCTGTGCTAAACTTATCCACCTTTTCCAAAGGTATCTTTACGTTCCATAAGGAGCCAATACGATGACCCGGAATACCTATTATATGAGACTACTAAAATACTCTCAATCAACCCCCTAATCCGCCAATCTTGGGGGACTTTTTAAATCTGGGGGACACCCCCAGACCCCCGGCAGGAAGTATCCTGCACCTCTTTTTCAGCGGTC
>JAAXQM010000058.1 GCA_012974295.1 Dehalococcoidales bacterium | reverse complement strand
GCCTCGCAGGTGCTATTGACTGGGAGCAGCAGGATGAGATCCTCACCGAAAAGTTTGGCGCTATTGTGGTTGCTACCGGTTTTCAGACCTTCGATCACAGCGCTTATTCCGAATATGGAGGTGGCATATACCCCGATGTCATCACCGGATTGCAGTTGGAGAGGCTGCTCAGCGCCTCGGGACCGACCGGTGGGGAAGTTCTGCGCCCCTCGGATGGAGCACACCCTAAAACTGTGGTATTTATAAGCTGCGTGGGCTCCCGTGACGAGCAGAAGGGGCGGCCGTACTGCAGCAAGGTCTGCTGTATGTATATGGCAAAACAGGCTATCATGCTTAAAGAGCATGATCCCAACGTGCAGTGCTACAACTTCTATATCGATATCAGAGCAGGGGGGAAGGATTTCGATGAGTTTTCCCGGCGGGCTCAGGAGGAGTTTGGCACGTTATATATTCGTGGCCGGGTATCTAAAATATTCGAGGAAGGCAAGAAGTTAATAGTATGTGGGGACGACTCCCTTATCGGGCGACCAGTTGAAATTGCCGCCGACCTGGTGGTGCTGGCCACTGGTATTGAGCCAAGCACTGGCGCCGCACAGCTGGCCCAGAAACTTAATATCAGCTACAACGCGTATAACTTCTTCATCGAAGCGCATCCCAAGCTACGTCCGGTGGAAACTAATACTGATGGCATACTTCTCGCCGGCTCCTGTATCGGCCCCAAGGATATCCCGGAAAGCGTTGCCCAGGGTAGCGCTGCCGCTGCAAAGGTGGCAGCTCTCTTCAGCCAGGATGTCCTGACCACCGATCCCTTAGTAGCCAATATAGACCCTGTGAAGTGTGGCGGATGTTTGTTATGCACAAAGGTATGCCCCTTCAAGGCTATCGACACCCAGGTCACCAGGGATGGACGGACCATCTCGGTCATTAACGAGGCCTTGTGCAAGGGCTGTGGCTTGTGTGTTGCCACTTGCCGTTTTGGAGCCGCCAACCTGCGCGGCTTTACCCAGCAGCAACTGCTGGCCCAGGTGACATCGCTATGGCGGTAGAATATCAACCAAAAATAGTGGGTTTTTTATGTAACTGGTGCAGCTACGCCGGTGCCGACCTGGCGGGCACCAGCCGTATCTGCTATCCATCGAATATTCGCATTATCCGCGTGCCATGCTCGGGAAGGGTCGATCCCCTTCTGATAGTAAAAAGCTTTCAGCAGGGGGCTGACGGGGTTCTGATTGCTGGCTGCCACCCCGGCGACTGCCATTACAGTGAAGGCAATTACTACGCCCGCCGCCGCCTTGCCCTGCTTCACACTTTATTAGAGTACATAGGCATTGAAAAGCAAAGGTTCCAGATACAGTGGGTATCCGCCTCCGAGGGGAAGAGGTGGGCCAACGTAGTATCCTCGTTCACCGAGGACCTTGCAAGGATGGGGCCGAAAGAGACGACACTGCATAAGGAAACTGTCTGATGGACTTCAGCGAAGAGATACGTGGCAAAGCTAAAGAGCTTCTGGAAAGTGGAACGGTAGATTGCGTTATCGGATACGAACGAGCTACCGATGGCGTGGGCGCTCGTCCACTGTTCGTTTATCAACCAAACGATATAGATAGGCTTATCTTCGACCAGACCTGCACCCATAACCTGACCAAGTACCTGCTTAACCGTAAGGGTAAAGCTACTGCTATCGTGGTCAAGCCCTGCGACTCCAGGGCTATTAATCTACTTATCAATGAGAGCCAGGTTCAACGGGATAAAGTCTCCATCATCGGGGTGGTGTGTCCCGGTGTAGTCAAGGCTGGTTTGGACAATACGAGCGGGGAGCTTCAGGATACCTGCCGTATGTGCCAGCAGCATACACCAGTACTATATGATTTTCTGGTAGGAGAACCAGCATCAGAGGCAGATGTCCCCGACACCTATCCAGATGTAACCGGGATGGAAGACAAATCGGCAGGGGAGAGACGGGCATTCTGGGAGGAGCAATTCAGCCGTTGCATACGCTGCTATGCCTGCCGTCAGGTCTGTCCCGGATGCTACTGCCCCGAATGCTTCGTGGAACGCCTTGATCCGATGTGGGTTGGCATCAGAATAGCCCCGGAGGAAAACGAGGTATGGAATACCATGCGCGCTTTCCACCTGGCAGGACGTTGCATCGATTGCAATGAATGCGAGCGGGTCTGCCCGGTAAACATCCCACTCAGCCTGCTTAATCGCAAGCTGGGAAAAGAGGTAGAGGAGCTTTTCAATTTCCAGGCAGGTATCGATGCGGAAACTGCAATGCCGTTTTCTACCTTCGAGAAAGAGGAGAAGCTGGGAATTAGCGAATGAGTGAGTTTATATCTAAGAAAGACCTTCTAACCTGGCTGGGCCAGCTAATGGAGGAACGCAACCTCGTAGCGCCTACCCGGGTTGATGATTTACTCCTTTTCAGCAAGATTGACCAAGTAGAGGACATTGTCTTCGACTTCGATAATACCACACTGTCTCCTAAAGAGTGGTTCTATCCTTCCTCGGAGACACTGTTCTACGTGGAGCAGAAAGATGGGCAGACCGAATTAATACCGGCAGTTATTGAGAAGGAAACAGCGATATTTGGCATTCGCCCCTGCGATGCACAGGGTATGGCCATGAACGATTTCCCTTTCCTGGAAGAACCGGCAGATGATCTGTACCGGCAGCACCGCGACAAAACTGCCCTCATCGGCCTCGCCTGCATCACCGCCTGCCCCGAGTGCTTTTGCAGCAGCATGGGCAGCGGTCCTCATGACCCTGCCAACGTAGATATCCTCCTTACTGAGGTAGCGGATGGCTATATTGCTCAGGTATTAACCGATAAAGGCAAAGCACTGCTGCCCGATAATCTGTTGACCACTGCCGATGTATCGTCTCCCCCAGCTCCCGTACTCTCAGAGGTCCCCAGTGACGGTATCGCCGAGAAAATGCGTCAAGCTTTTGACGAACCGTTCTGGGACCGTCTAGCCGATAGATGTATTCACTGTAATATTTGCTCTTATGTCTGTCCCACCTGCTACTGCTTCGATGTGCGCGACTACACCGATAAGGAGAGGATCGAGCGAGTACGTAGCTGGGAGAGCTGCCAGTCACCCGGGTTCACCCGCATTGCCGGAGGCCATGACCCCCGCTCTACGAAGGGATCCCGCCTCAGACAAAGGTTCAGCCATAAGCTACTCTATTTCCCCAGGCAGTTCGGAGCCCTGGGCTGTATTGGATGTGGCCGGTGTGTCAGGGCCTGTCCGGTAAACATAGATATTCGTGAGATTATACAGGATGTTCAGCAGTTGGAAGTGAAAAGTGAAGCCTGAGAATCCGCTTCTGCCCTATTTATCCACGCTACAAGAGTTAATTGACCTTACACCCGACGTTAAGCTGTTCAGACTTGAGTTGAATGACCCCGACATAAGAGAGGGCTTCGACTACAAGCCGGGGCAATTCGTCTTCGTCTCCGCCTTCGGGGTAGGTGAGTCTCCCTTTGGTATAACATCAGTAGCGCACCATAAAGCTGGCGTGGATGTTGCCATAAGACGTGTCGGCACTGTTACCAATGCCCTTCACCAGCTGGAGCCGGGGGCGACCGTGGGGGTGCGGGGGCCATTCGGTAACTACTTCCCACTGGATGAATACAAGGGGAAAAACATATTCATTATCGGCGGCGGCATCGGCTTTGCGCCATTGCGTCCCATTATAACCACTGTACTCGACTATAGAGAAGACTATGGAGACCTGGTCATTATTAATGGAGCACGCAGCCCTCAGGACCTGGTATTCGCGCCTGAGTTCGACACATGGGCAGCGTCGCCTAAGACAAAGCTGGAGCTCACTGTCGATGCAGGTAATGAGAACTGGACCGGTAGAGTCGCCCTTATTCCCTCAGTAGTTAGCGAACTCAAGCTCTCGCCGCAGAATGCCATTGCTATCACGTGCGGCCCACCCATTATGATCCATTTCACACTTATTGAGCTAAGGAAGCTGGGTTTTGCCGATAATCAAATCATTACCACACTCGAAGGCAAGATGAAGTGCGGCCTGGGCAAGTGTGCCCGGTGCAATGTAGGTGATAAATACGTTTGCAAGGATGGCCCCGTCTTCTCTATGGAGCAAATCTCACAGCTCATCGAGCAATTTTAAATCGCATCAACTCATTACATTCGTTCCGATAAAATATAAGAAAACAATGATCATTACTTGCGTGGGAATAAGAGGAGGTATTTTATGCGTGAAAAGGTAGAAGCAGCTCTAGGTGAGATAAGACCGTCGTTGCAGGCCGATGGTGGCGATGTCGAGCTGGTAGATGTTACCGATGGCACGGTTAAGTTGAAGCTGACCGGCGCTTGCAGCGGTTGCCCAATGGCAACCGTGACCCTGCACGAGGGGATCGAGCGAGTGCTTAAAGAGCAGATACCTGAGATCAAAGAAGTTATAGCCGTCTGATGATAGTTATTTTCCAAAGAGCGCATCAGGAATAATAAGAGCCACTAAGCGACCGGATTTACACATAAAGCTTACTCGGAAGATGCATCGTATAGCATCCCAATCCTCTGTTTCCATGAGTTAATGGGATTAGCGTTTAATAATCCAATTATGGGAAGATTTCCGAGTAGGCAAATAGTAAATCCTTGGCCAATACTCAGGGGAAAAGGATTATTATAGGTATGGTTATGAGCGATAATGGAAGTCAACAGGATTCGTCTAAGATAGGAGCGGTAATGGTGGTAGGGGGTGGAATCAGCGGCATGCAGTCGGCTCTAGACCTAGCTGAGTCAGGATTCAAAGTGTACCTGGTAGAGGAGGGCCCCTCCATTGGCGGAAGAATGGCACAGCTTGATAAAACCTTCCCCACCAACGATTGTTCTACGTGTATAATTTCCCCCAAATTAATAGAGGTATCCAAACATAGAAATATTGAGATCATTACCTATGCGGACGTCATCAGTGCTGATGGAGAGCCGGGGAAATTCAGAGTCAAGGTGCGGAAGCGAGCACGATATATAGATGAAAATCTGTGTGTCGGCTGCGGCACCTGCTGGGAGAAGTGCCCTGAAAAGGTTCCGTCTGAGTTTAATTTGCAGATGGATAACCGCAGTGCAATCTACGTGCCTTTCCCACAGGCAGTTCCGCTCAAGCCGGTTATCGATACGGAGAACTGCCGCTATATGAAGTATCTCCAATTTACTGAAGATGGGGAGGAAGGTAAAGCACCACCCCAATGCCGTGTCTGCGAGAAGCTTTGCACTGCAGGTGCTATTAACTGGGAGCAGCAAGACGAGGATATTGAGATTGACGTTGGATCAATTATCCTTGCTCCTGGCTATGAGCCGTTTGACGCCACCATCAAGCCGCAATATGGATATGGGTGGATGCCAAACGTCGTTACCAGCCTTCAGTTCGAGCGCATTCTCTCCGCCTCCGGCCCGCTCCAGGGTCAGGTGCTGCGACCTTCCGATGGCAAACACCCAGTGAAGATAGCATGGATCCAATGCGTGGGCTCAAGGGATGAAACCTGTGGCAGGGATTACTGCTCTTCGGTTTGCTGCATGTATGCCCGAGGAAGCGGACGGCAGTTTGCTTGTCAGGTATGCGGATGACACAAGCGTTAGTGAGGAGAGGTTCGATATGGTGGTGCTCTCCGTTGGAATGGTTCCCTCCGCGAGCACCAAGGATCTGGCTGAGAAACTGGCTATAAACCTCGATAGGTTCGGCTTCTGCGAAACCGAAGAGTTTAAGCCGGATGTTACTTCCCAACCCGGGATTTACGTGGCCGGTGCTTTCGATTCACCAATGGATATCCCCGAGTCGGTAATGCATGCCAGCAGTGCTGCCTACCTTGCCTCCCGGGGCATCGCTGATGTTCGCGGTACGCTGGTGACCGATAAGGAGTATCCCCCTGAGATAGATACAGCTGGTCAGGAACCACGGGTGGGGGTATTTGTCTGCCGTTGCGGGACAAACATCGCACGGGTGATCGATGTGCCCAGCGTTGCTGAATATGCCAAGGGGCTTCCATACGTAGTGTATGCTGAAGAGAAGCTCTATGCCTGCTCTACCGATACCCAGACCAGGCTTGTGGAGATTATAAAAGAGAATAACCTTAATCGCGTTGTGGTGGCTTCCTGCAGCCCACGAACGCATGAGCCACTTTTTCAGGACACCATTCGCGAAGCGGGTTTGAACAGATTTCTGTTTGAAATGGCCAATATAAGAGACCAGTGCTCCTGGGTTCACGCCACACACAAACCAGAAGCCAATGAGAAGGCCATAGATCTGGTGAGAATGGCCGTAGCCCGTGCCGTTAACCTGGAACCACTACACGAATCGACGGCGCCGATTAAGCGAAATGCTGTTGTAATAGGTGGCGGGATCGCAGGAATGACTGCGGCCCTCGGTATTGCCTCTCAGGGATTCGAGGCTGTCCTAATCGAACGAGAAAACGAGTTGGGCGGAAATCTGAGGCATCTTCACTATACATTGGAGGGCTCCGATCCTCAGGCTCTGCTATCCTCTATTGTGAAACAGATAGAGGAGGAGCCGAACATAAGGGTATATACGGGTGCCGAAATTAAAGATTTCTCCGGCTATATCGGTAATTACACTACCACGATTTCCACAGCCGAGGGGAGCACTGAGGAGATCGAACACGGAGTTGTGATTCTAGCGACCGGCGGTGTAGAGTACAGGCCTAACGAGTATCTATGTGACCAGTCAGACAGGGTACTAACTCAGCGCGACCTTGAGGAGAAGATCGCCAATGGTGAAGCAAACGTCGATAATCTGAAATCGGTTGTCATGATACAGTGTGTCGGGTCGCGCGAAGAGGATCATATGTACTGCAGCCGGATCTGTTGCAGCGAGGCAGTCAAGAACGCCATCAAGCTTAAAAATCAGAACCCGGAAATAGAGGTCTACGTTCTCTATCGCGATATCCGTACTTATGGGATGAATGAACTTAAGTATCAAGAGGCCAGGGGAAAAGGGGTAACCTTCATCAGGTTCGACGTAGATAGAAAGCCTGAAGTTAAAGAAGATAATGGCAAGTTGACTGTAGAAGTATTCGACCCGATTATTGGGACAGATATTCTCCTCGAGCCGGATTTAGTTGCGCTTAGCAGCGCCATCAGGCCTCAGTCAGATGCTGCGAAATTCTCCAGCCAACTAAAGCTTCCATTAACCCAGGATGGCTTCTATATGGAAGCACATCTGAAGCTACGTCCTCTGGATTTCGTTAACGAGGGTATGTACGTTTGTGGTATTGCTCACGCTCCAAAGTCGCTATCTGAGTCGATTTCGCAGGCGAGGGGTGCTGTATCACGAGCTATGACTATCCTCTCGAAATCCCATATTATTGTTGGTGGGATCGTTTCCGAGGTTGATGAGGGCAGATGTGTAGCCTGCCTGACCTGCGTGCGCTCATGTCCCTATAATGTACCGATTATCAATGATAGGGGGGCGGCGTACATCGAGCCAGCAGCCTGTCAGGGATGCGGCATTTGTGCCAGCGCTTGTCCACGCAAGGCTATAAAGCTACGGCACTACTCTGATGAACAAATAATTGCCAAGACTGCAGTCTTGTGCTAATGTTAGCTACGAAAGGAAAGGATTATGGTTGAGGCTTATGAACCCAAGGTGGTGGCCTTTTGTTGTCACTACTGTGCCTACTCAGCCGCCGATTTGGCTGGCTCTATGCGGATGGAGTATTCGCCCAATGTGCGTATAGTGAAACTAATGTGTACCGGCAAAGTGGACACGCTCCATCTATTAAAAGCTTTCGAGGATGGGGTTGATGCTGCCTTCGTCGCCGGCTGAGAGGAAGGCGATTGTCATTTCCTGGAAGGAAATCTGAGAGCGAAGAAGAGAGTAAAGCAGGCTAAGAAACTGCTTGAAGAAGTGGGAATAGAACCGGAGCGTGTTGAGATGTTTAATACTGGTGCCTCCGATGCCCCATTGTTTGCCGCTGCTGTTAATGAAATGACAGAACGAGCCCGGAAGCTGGGCCCTAATCCTCTGAGAAGGGAAAAGGTAGCATGATTGTAGGAGAGAGAAAGCCGTTTGAGGAAATAAAGGAGAGTCTCCGGGGTTATAAGAAGGTGCTGATTCTTGGTTGCGGCACCTGTGTCAGCGTATGTATGGCCGGCGGCGAGAAAGAGGTTGAGCTTCTCGCGACCCAGCTTAGAATGGCGAACAAGCTCAATAACGAGGATGCCGAGATCAAGGAAGCAACGATACAGCGCCAGTGTGATAGAGAGTATATCGAGCCAATCATGAAGATGATTGAGGAATGCGACGTGGTTCTCTCTATGGCCTGTGGTGCCGGAGTGCAGATGGTATCTGATTTCTCGGAGCTCATACCCGTTATGCCCGGATTGAATACTCGCTTCATAGGTGTGGCCGATGGAGAAGGCAGCTGGTCCGAGAAATGCCGCGCCTGTGGTAACTGTGTTCTTGGTGAACACGCTGGAATCTGTCCGATAACCCGCTGCCCCAAGAGCATACTTAACGGCCCGTGCGGCGGGAGCCAGCTTGGAAAGTGCGAGACGGACCCCAACAGGGATTGCGCATGGGCATTGATCTACGATCGCTTGATCAAGCAGGGCAAACTGGATAATATCATAAATATAGCCCCCCCTAAAGATTTCAGGACACAGGACTTCCCGGCAACACAGGTCAATGAAGCCTATGTTAAAGCTGAAATGGAAGAGGTCCACTCGCAGTAGTAACTTCGATGAATCACAGTTGCTTATGCAACTCCTTATTGCAGTTGAAGCTTGAAATCGATAGGGGGCTGGCATTACTAAGCTTCGTGAGATCTGCTAAATTAATCCACTAATTATTTCATGAGAGCAACCCCTATAGTGTTCATTAATGCGTAAATGGTCGTGAGAATTCGTGTGGGTGGGGTAGTGCAGGGGGTTGGCTTCAGACCCTTTGTTTACCGGCTAGCTCATGAACACGACTTGAAGGGCTGGGTGCGCAATTCCTCGGGAAATGTCGAGATTGAGGTGGATGGAGATAAGGACAGGGTACAGAACTTCCTCGTTGACCTTGAAGCGAAAGCCCCTCCCCTGGCCCGCATCGCAAATATTGATATTATCTCCCCATCCCCTGAAAGCCACACCAAGTACGCAAAGCATGAAAAATATGAAAGGTTCGAAAATTTTGAAATCCGCGAGAGCACGAGCCAGAAGGGGAAATATCAGCTAATATCTCCCGATATTGCCACTTGCGACGATTGCCTCAGTGATATTTTCTCCACTGCCAACCGCCGCTACCGCTATCCTTTTACTAACTGCACCAACTGCGGCCCCCGGTTCACCATCATCGAGGATATCCCCTATGATCGCCCCAATACCACCATGCGTAAGTTCCAGATGTGCCCCCAATGTCAACAGGAATACGACAATCCCCTGGACCGCAGATTTCATGCCCAGCCCAATGCCTGCCCCCGGTGTGGTCCCGAATTGTCTCTGGTTGACAGCAACGGTAATCCATTGCAATGCAATGATGTGATTAAGGCAGCCGGCGAACTCCTCCGCGCGGGGAGCATCCTGGCACTGCGCAGCCTGGGCGGATTTCAACTTGCCTGCGACGCCACCAATGAGGAATCGATCAACCTGTTA
>JAAXQM010000031.1 GCA_012974295.1 Dehalococcoidales bacterium | reverse complement strand
CTCCTGCGATTACCAGACTATCTTTGATGCCAGCGTGCCGACGGAGCAGCGGCGGTAGCATTACACGGCCCTGTTCGTCAAGCTCCATAGCGAAGGCAGACGCGTGAAAATATCTATTCCTCTGCCGTATTTTACTTGGAACTATGGGTCCGGAATCGTATTGCTTAGCGATCTCATCCCATACCTGTGGAGTGTAAACATTCACGCATGAGTCTGCTCCCATGTTAAGCACGATCCCGTCCGTGAAGTACTTGCGGAACTTTGGCGGGATGGCTACCCGGCCCTTTGGATCGATTTTGTATTCGTACTCACCAAGAAACATGCTAATTTAATCACCTAAACCGATATTGTACAAATTTCGTATATTCGCCCATCGGGAACTTTAGCTAACTTAATCATCTGTAACTCCACTTTTCTCCATTTTAATGCCGACTATAACACAATTACACACACTTTGTCAATACTCTTAACCATGAATCGTTAATACTCGATTTATTGAAGTTCTTTTACAGGTAACCGCTTCTGTGGTATGATAACGGAAGCTTTTACCGATACTCTGATAATGCAGCCAACTATCATTGGATGGGTGGAGATCGTGGTGATATCCTCTGGTTTAACTGCACGATTACCGGTCTGCTGGCAGGGGAGGGCAAGGCTTATGAGATGCCTCTCCGCATAAAGGTGATTAGCATCGGCAGCACCTAAGTGGAAGCTGCAATAGGGATCAATTCATCCTATTGTTGATATATCGATAGCTATGACGGTATTACTTCGAACTGAATTGTTATTAAATTGGCAGAGAAACATAGCATTTATTAGAGGGTGTAGTCTAAGGGGTTTGTCTACCTCTGGGTGAGAAATGTTTACTTTAGGAATACTGACCATTAGCGATAAGGGTTCGCAAGGCGAGCGAGCAGATGAGAGCAGTATAGTGATCCGGGAGGTACTTGGTGCTTACGATGTTCAGGTGGTAAAATATGGTATTGTCCCCGATGAAGCGGAGCTTATATCTGCGAAGATCGTGGAATGGGCCGATAAAGAGAGCATCGATCTCATCCTTACAACGGGGGGCACAGGGTTGTCCCCGCGCGATGTTACGCCCGAAGCGACGCTTGCTGTTTTAGACAGGAGTGCGCCGGGGTTCGTCGAGGCAATGAGGGCTGAGAGCCTGAAGAAGACTGCAAAGGCGATGCTCAGTCGGGCAGTGGCTGGTATTAGAGGAGGAAGCTTGATCATCAACCTCCCCGGCAGTCCCAGGGCAGTTCGCGAATGTCTGGAGGTGATTTTACCCGTGTTACCGCATGCTATTGAGGTACTCAGGGGTGAAGTGGGGGAGTGTGGGGAGCGTTGAATGGTGGTGTTGCAGCATGTGGTCAGTGTGGGGAAACGATATAACCGGGGATGCTGTATAGGGAGCGGGAATGCATATTCATATCTTAACTCTTTTCCCTAATATGTTCACCGGTCCTTTCGGTGAGAGCATCATCAAGCGAGCTATCGATAATGGTCTGGTTGATATTGAGATTTATAATATAAGGGATTACACTTACGATAGGCATCATGTGGTTGATGATTATCCCTATGGTGGCGGACCGGGGATGGTATTGAAGCCGGAGCCCCTCTTCGCTGCAGTAGAGGCGGTAAAGGGAGCATCTGAGATGCCGGTACTGCTACTCACCCCGCAGGGTCGGCTTTTCGATCAGCGGGTCGCCGAGGAGCACGCAAAATATAAGGAGATGATCCTCATATGTGGGCACTATGAGGGCGTCGATGAGAGGGTACGGGAGCACTTGGTTACGGACGAGATCAGCATCGGGGACTATATCCTGAGCGGTGGTGAGCTTGCTGCCATGGTGGTCGTAGATGCCCTGGTGCGTCAATTGCCTGGCGCCCTTGGGTCCGAGGAATCGGTTAGGGATGACTCCCATACGTGCGGTACTTTAGAGTATCCCCAGTACACCCGCCCCCATTCGTTTCGCGGGTGGGATGTGCCCGATGTGTTGCTTTCAGGCAATCATGGTGAAATCGCCAGTTGGCGAAGGGAGCAATCTCTCCGGCGTACGATTAAGCGGCGCCCCGACCTTTTAGGGCGGGTAGAATTGAGTGATAGAGATAAAATACTGGTGGCGCATATAGAAAGAGAGGAAGATTAAATGAATCTCGATACGTTGATTCCCGTAGTACCGAACCCCAATATTCCCGTGCTTAGCTCCGGAGATACAGTGAAGGTGAGCATCAAAGCGGTAGAAGGGGAGCGGGTGCGTACCCAGATGTTTCAGGGGGTGGTGCTCAGGGTAAGGAAGGGTAGCATCAATGCCAGCTTTACGGTGAGACGTATTGCATACGGTGTTGGCGTGGAACGAACCTTTTTCCTTCAATCCCCTTCGATAGAAAAGGTAGAGGTACTTAGACACGGACAGGTTCGCCGTGCTAACCTCAATTACCTGCGCGGGCTCACCGCCAAAAAGGCACGCATAAAAGAGAGAAGGGTGAAGGTGGAGCGCGCGGAGGAATAGGGTAAAAAGGTGAGCTGTGCAATCAAGGGGGATGAATTACGCTGAGGTAGCGGTAAATTCTCCGGGGGCACAGCGACGAACATTTTGCTATTCAGTGTCCCCAGATATAATGGTGGGGCACGCAGTTTTAGTCCCCTTTGGCCCCAGGCTCTTGCAGGGCGTGGTCCTTGAATTAACCGCGTATCCCTCCGTGGAAGATACGAGAGAAGTTGCTGGCCTCATCGACCCTCGCCCTATAATATCACCCCCCCTGATAGAACTTGCCCGCTGGATCAGCGATTATTATTTCACACCCCTTTTCGATGCCGTTGCCCTGATGATGCCCCCCGGCTTTGAGCGGAGAGTGCTCACCTTTCTCACGCTTGTTCCCCATCTTGCTGACAGCATTGTCTCCTCGCTTGACCCTCGCCACAGGGAATTGCTGGATCTCATAAGTCGGAAGAGCAAGATCGGGGTCAAAGCGGCAGAGAAAGCTCTGGGTAAAAAAGAGGCGATGGTGCTTATCGAGCAGTTGGTGGGTAAAGGTCTGGTTAAAAAAACCCACGAGCTGGGGCCGGTGAGGGTAAGGCCAAAGATGGTGCCTCACCTTCGCCTGAATACTGGGGCAGCGCTGGATATAGCGAACCTGCTCCAGGCAAGGGGGGCACCCAAGCAGGTAGAACTATTAAAGCTTCTTCAAGCTGGTCCTATTACCCTTACCGAAGCAAAAGAGATCCTTGGCCCCATCGCATCCGCAGTGGCAGCGCTGCGAAGAAAGGGCTTCGTCACTATCGAGCAGGTTCGGGTGTATCGCGACCCGCTGGCTTATCGCACCTTTCCACCTTCACCAGCCCCAACCCTCACCCCGGCGCAGGAGACCGCCTGGCGCGAGGTCAAAGCAGCCCTTGCCCCGGGTGCGGATGCAGGAAGTTTGGGGAATGTGAAAAATAAGAAGCCCATTTTTCTGCTTCACGGGGTCGCCGGTAGCGGGAAGACGGAGATATACCTTCGAGCCCTGGAGCAGGTCGTTACTATGGGCAAGCGGGCGATTGTTCTGGTCCCCGAGATTGCCCTTACTCCACAAACCATCGCGCGCTTCGCCGCCCGATTCCCGGGCAGGGTTGCGGTGCTCCACAGCAAGCTTTCGGCAGGGGAGCAGTTTGATGAGTGGTGGCGAATTAGGGAAGGTGCTTTCGATGTGGTTATCGGGTCGCGCGGGGCGATCTTTGCTCCGCAGCCTGACCTGGGTCTCATCGTCATCGATGAGGAACATGAGTGGACTTACAAACAGCATGATCACTCGCCCCGCTACCATGCACGCAGTGTTGCCATCAAGCTGGCGGAGCTTACCGGTGCGGTGGTCATTTTGGGCAGTGCCACACCTGAAGTCTCCAGCTACTATCGTAGTCAGAGAGGCCACTACCGGTTGTTGGGGCTACCGGAGCGGATTGCTACAGGGGAGAAAAGGATAGAGATTCTTGATCTGCGCCAGGAGCTAATGGCGGGAAACCGGAGTATCTTCAGTAGATCGCTTACCGAAGGGATAAAGCAGGCCCTGGCGGCCAAGGAGCAAGTGATCCTTTTCCTCAATCGGAGGGGAAGTGCCACCTTTGTACAGTGCCGCGATTGTGGATATGTGCTGCGTTGTAAAAGATGCGATGTCTCTCTGACATATCACTCAACGAAAGAGGATCTGGTTTGTCACCGGTGCAATTATCACCGGGCGATGCCCCCTGTTTGTCCCCAGTGCAGTAGCAAGAGGATCAAGTTCCTCGGTACCGGTACCCAGAAGGTGGAGGATGAAATTGGACGTGCCTTCCCCGAGGCGAGGCTGTTGCGCTGGGACCGCGATGTCACCGGGGGGAAACATTCCCACGAGGAGATCCTGGATAAGTTCCTGGCTCATGAGGCGGACGTCCTTATTGGCACTCAGATGATTGCCAAGGGGCTGGATCTACCCCTGGTTACCCTGGTAGGGGTGATCAATGCTGATGTCAGCCTTTACCTGCCCGATTTTCGAGCTGGTGAGCGTACCTTCCAGGTGCTGAGCCAGGTAGCGGGCAGGGCAGGGCGTGGCACGCTGGCGGGGAAGGTTATCATTCAGAGCTATACCCCGGAACACTATACAATCAGTTGCGCTGCAAAACAGGACTATCTGTCCTTCTATAAACAGGAGATGGCTCTCCGACGTCAGTACCAGAACCCCCCGTTTAGTCGATTGGCGCGTCTCCTTTACGTTCATCCCCTTAACGCCTTTTGCCAGAGAGAGGCTCAGAGAATGCACCGCGTTCTTAAGGAGGAACGGGACTCGTGTGGTATGGATATATCGCTCATTGGGCCTTCCCCGGCCTTTATACCACGGGTGCGTGGCCGTTTCCGCTGGCAGGTCATCCTGCGCGGCGATGAACCGGTACGTCTACTGGCTGAAGTGCCTATTCCTCACGGATGGGTTGTCGACATCGACCCTGTAAGCCTGCTTTGACAGACAAGTTCCTCCTCCGCTATAATGTGGAAACGGTTGGGGAGATCTAATGGCAATACTTCCCATGGTTGATTATAATAACCCGGTACTTCGTCAGAAAGCGAAACGTGTTAGCAGTATCGACGGAGCGATAGCGCAGCTCATCGATGACATGGTGGAGACCATGCGTGAGGTGGGTGGTGTGGGGCTTGCAGCTCCTCAGGTAGGGGTCCCTCTGAGGATAGCGGTAATCGAGTTGCCCGATGAGGAGATTATAGTTCTAGTGAATCCCAAGATTGTGAAGCGGTCCGGAGAACGCCAGATTGAGGAGGGTTGCCTCAGTATCCCCGGTTATAGGGGGGAGATCCAGCGCTCGGAGAAGGTCACGGTTAAGGGGCTCGACCGCTTTGGTCGGGAAATTCGCATCAAAGGTGAGGGGCTCCTCGCCCAGGCCTTGGAACATGAGCTTGACCACCTGGATGGGACTCTTTATATCGATCACCTGGAGAGTATAGACAAACTTACGCCGGTGACAGTGGATGTGGAAACACGTGAAATATAGTCATATGATTCATGCTAATTGCGTCTTGGAAATGGGGGGCCTTTTACAGAGCCCCGCTTTTTTGGATTCTACGAAACGTATTTGATAGGTTTGTACAGTATTAGTAGGAAAGATTATCTTCTTCCCGGGCTGCTAAACGCTTTATAAAAGGGGTTTGTTGCTGATGAGGATAGAG
>JAAXQM010000148.1 GCA_012974295.1 Dehalococcoidales bacterium | reverse complement strand
TGATGAATATGGTACGCCGGGAGCCTTTTGGTGACCTTGTAAGCCTGCGGCAGGCAATGGCTCGGCTCTTCGAGGATAGCTTTGTGAAACCCACTCATCCCCCAAGATTGGGGGACTAAGGCTGGGGGGACACACCCCCAGACCTCCGGCAGGGAATATCCCGCACCTCTTTTTCAGAGGTTTCCATTAATATGATGATAAGAATCGACATATTCGCTTATTTCAAACATTCCGGACAGTTCAAGATAAGCAGATCAACGAACTGTTTCATAATCCGTGCCGTAGCACCCCAGATTACATGGCCTTTGTAATCGAAAATGCTTTCCAAATATTCGGTTCCATTTATGACATATGTCTCCTCGCGGAGGTTTGTAAAATCTATAAGTGTGGATAGCGGTACCTCAATAAGTTGCTCGATCTCGTCTTCATTAACAATAAACTCATACGGATAGGGAATAATACCGACGAAGGGGGTGACCAGGAAATTGCTGGTTAGGGTGCCTATGTTGTCCAGCTCTCCCAGTATTTCTACATCCTGCGGATGTACCCCGATCTCCTCAAAGGTCTCACGGAGGGCAGTGTCCATGAGATCTCGGTCTTGCACATGGCTTGCTCCGCCAGGGAAGGAGATCTGCCCTTTGTGATGCTCCATTTTCTGGCTCCGTTTGGTAAACAGGATATGGTATTTATCTTCTTTCTCATAGAAGGGGAGAAGTACAGCGGCGGGTGATAATGGGACATTGGAGAGAATAATAGATTGTTTCTCGCGCTGGGCGAGCATTTCTCTGATCTTGTTGGTGAGCATTATTCTATCTGGGATTTTCGCAAGCTAGCCGTCATTATCACGATTCAAATATTCGTAGTAATCGTTAAGCCTGGAGAGGACATTTAGTGCTTGATCCATAGTCGGGTAGTATAATATTCTCCCTTCATTCTCCAGCCAGCTTACCAAGTCGTCCACTTCGGTTCCGTAGAGCCATATAACGACAGGCTTTTCAAACTTGTTAGTGAGCTTGATTGATTCAAAGACGAGGTTGGCATATTTTGAAGGAAAGGGGGGCATGATAATCATCACTCCATGAACGTTATCATCGACTAAATAAGTCTCCAGTGTATTACGGATCATGGCTGGTAAAGGTATTCCGGAAATCATTGACGGAGGCCAGATATCGGCCGGGTTTTCGAAATGCTGCCATGAAGGAGCAAGAGCGTCTAATTTTCTTACGCTTTCCGGTGAGAGCTTGGCGAGACCAAGGTTATGGCGTGCACAGGCATCTGTTGCCATAATGCCGCCGCCGCCGGTCATGGTGATTATGCCAATCCCTCTCCCCTTCATCAAAGGTAATCGTAGAAAAGCTTTGGAGAGGTCATGGAATTCCTCAACAGCGGTTACCCGAATCACCCCGCATTTTTTAAAAACAGTATCGAATACCTCGTCTCTACCGGCAAGGCTACCCGAGTGGGATTGGGCGGCCAGGGCAGCTGCCTCCGACTGACCCGACTTAACAGCTATGATAGGCTTTTTCTTAGCTACCCGACTGGCAACCTCTATAAACCTTCTGCCATCCTTCAAACCTTCAATATATAGAAGGATCACCTTGACATCAGGGTCATCCTCGAAATACTCCAGCCCGTCGGAAAAATCGATATCGCAGGCATTCCCCAGGTCTATGCCTTTACCCAATATGGGAAATTTGGGAAGCCCGCCAAAAAATAATCCTGACTGGCAGATGATCCCTGTAGGGACCTCCTGCATATCCGTATGGACAAATGCGGAGCTGAAGTTGATGAACGCGTTGGCTGTACCGAAGGTATTTGGCCCCATTATTCTAGCTCCGCCCTCTCGAGCGATGCGCACGATTTCTGCCTGTAGCTCCTTGCCCTCCGCATCGCCATCGGCAAACCCCTGGCCAACAACTGTAATCGCCTTTATCCCCTTCTCAGTACATTCTTTTATCAGTTTTGGAACTACTGAGCGTGGGGTTAATATCACAGCGAGGTCTATATCATCCGGTATTTCCCTAACGCTGGGGTAGCATTTGACCCCGAGAATTTCGTTGGCAGAGGGATTCACCGGATAAAGCTTTCCCTTAAAGCCATAGTTAAGCAAATGCTCCAGTGTGTTCCATGCCAGTGGACCGGTGGATCTGGTGAGACCAACAAGTGCTACAGATCTCGGTTCTATGAAGAGCTTCAGTAGCTGAACAGTATTCACAAATATTACTTTCTATTGAGAAGCTTTTCCCATAGCTCCTCAACCCTGTCTTTAACCTCGCTAAGCTGGCAATCGGTGTCAATTATTTCGTCTGCGTGCTTTGACCTCTCCTCAGAAGAGATCTGGGATCGAATACGCGCACGTGCCTGATCTTCGCTAAGCCCTCCTCGGTCATGAAGGCGCTTGAGCACCACATTCTCAGGCGCGACAGTGACCCAAACCATATCCACAAGACCTGTCCAACCCGCTTCGATGAGCACAGCGGCCTCCAGTACCACTACAGCGACCCCATCTCCTTTCAGGCGATCAATCTCTTTCCGGGTCATGGCGCGCATGCGGGGGTGCACGATCTCATTCAAACGCTCAAGAGCGTGGGGATCAGCAAAGACGATGTCACCGAGCTTTTTTCGGTCTACTTCGTTCTTCTGCGTGAGGATACTATCACCAAAGGTATTAACTAACTCTTGCCATGTCTTTGTATGAGGCTTGTAGGCCTCATGGCCAATCTGGTCGGCATCGATAACCACAGCTCCTTTTTCGGCGAGCATCCCGGATATAGTGCTCTTTCCTGAAAGGATTCCTCCGGTGAGACCAATAACCACCATTTTTATAGTTTACACCATGCTGTAGAACGGTAAGATAAGCCTGGTAATTCAGTAGGATCAGGTGCACCATATATAAAAACTCTTCCTATATTTGTGGTGCTAAATCAGTCTACCAACTTGATATAGGGCAGTCAAGCGTACATAAAGTTACACCTCATTCTGAATATGGTAGAATACGGGAAGCGAGGATGGGGATGCTAGTGGCGTTGCTTTATAAGAAGCTCTCCGGCTCCAGGGTTAGATGTCATACCTGCCAGTGGCAGTGTACTATTGGCCCCGGCAAACTCGGCGTGTGCCGGATGTATCAGAACAGCGATGGCGTCCTCTACAATTTGAACTATGCCGATGTCTCGTCGGTTGCAGTCGACCCCATCGAAAAGAAACCACTGTTCCACTTCTTTCCAGGGAGTCGGGTCTTCTCACTGGGCACCTGGGGGTGTAATTTCCACTGTAAGCACTGCCAGAACTGGCAGATTTCATGCACCGATCCTTCCATTGTAGGCCGCAGTTCACAGACTATTTCTCCACAGGATGCCGTCGCAATGGCGAAGCGGGAAAGATGTCAGGGTATTGCCTGGACATACAACGAGCCCGCTATATGGTTTGAGTACACGCTAGATTCGGCGAAGATCGCTAAGAAACAAGACCTCTACACAGTTTATGTAACCAACGGCTTCATTTCATCAGAGGCCTTAGATAAAATCGGCCCCTATCTTGACGGTTACTGCGTTGATGTCAAGGGGTTCACCGACAGCTTGTATCAAGATCTGGCTACGGTGACCAAATGGCGGGGTATCCTCGATGTAACCGAGCGGGCTAAGCATAAATGGGGGATGCATGTTGAGGTAGTGACCAATGTGATCCCCACGATGAATGACGACGATGAGCAGCTCGAGGGTATAGCTACATGGATTCGTGATAAGCTGGGGGAGCTAACACCATGGCATGTCTCTCGCTTCTATCCGCAGTATCAGATGCTTGACATACCCGCTACGCCAATAGCTACTCTTGAGCGCGCTTACGACATTGGAAAGAAGGTAGGGCTGCATTTTGTTTATACGGGCAATGTACCCGGTCACGATAATGAGAAAACAATGTGTTATTCCTGTGGCAACCTGATTATCGGTAGAACGGGCTATCATACTAGCATCGTCGGTCTGGATGGTTCCAGGTGCCGTTTTTGTGGTGCTGACCTCTATATGAGGGTGGAGGGGAGGTCCAAATGATCAGGAATCCGGTGGTATCGGGGAAGTTTTATCCGGGATCAGCCACCTCATTGGAGGCGCAGATTAGGGAGTTTATCGATGAAGGGGCGACGAAAGAGGAGGTGCTCGGTGTCGTCTCGCCACACGCAGGATATGACTACTCGGGGCCGGTAGCGGGAGCGGTAATATCTAGAGTTAGATTCAAGGACACGTTTGTAATCATGGGCCCCAACCATACCGGCTTGGGGCAACCCTTCAGCATTATGACGGAGGGGACATGGAGAACGCCACTGGGCGATGTGGAGATAGACACAGAGCTGGCTATCAAGATACTGGAAATGTCCCCCCCATTGAAAGAGGATCATATTGCCCATCTAGAAGAACACTCAATTGAGGTACAAATACCCTTTTTACAATATTTAAGAAAGGACGTTAGGATAGTGCCCATTCTGCTTACCCATGCTGATAGTACCGTCTACAAGGAGATCGGGAAAGGGATTGCTGAGGCGATCAAGGATCAAGGCGGTGAAGTGGTAATCATGGCCAGCAGCGACATGACTCATTATGAGGATCAGGACTCTGCCAGTAGGAAGGATCATCTGGCTATAGTAGCGATATTGGAGCTAAATGAAGACGAGCTGTTAAAACGAATGAGTCAGTACCATATCACAATGTGTGGCTATGCACCGGTGGCCAGCCTCATCTCAGCATGCAAGGACTTGGGAGCGGAGGAGACGGAGTTAGTTAAATACCAGACAAGTGGAGACGTAATACGCGATTTTAGCAGTGTCGTGGGCTATGCAGGCATAATAATAAAGAGGGGGGTATGGAATGCACCCGCTGGTGGAACTAGCTAAGGATACCATCGAGAACTACGTGCGAAATGGAACAATCTCTCGTCCTAATGAACTTACACCGGAGATGATAGAGCGATCCGGGGTGTTTGTTTCACTGAAGGTCAGTGGATTGCTGCGGGGCTGTATAGGCACTTATGAGCCGGCGACGGCAAACGTTGCTGAGGAGGTCATCACTAATGCCATAAGCTCGGCCACACGAGACCCACGCTTCCCTCCGGTAACACCTGATGAGCTGAGTGACCTGGAATATAGTGTCGATGTCCTTACCCATCCAGAGCCTGTAAAGAACGAGGCCGAGCTAGATCCTAAGAGATACGGCATTATCGTCGAGAGCGGTAAACGAAAGGGGCTGCTTCTTCCCGATCTCGAGGGGGTCGACACCGTAGCGAGACAGATTGAAATCTGCCGCTCAAAGGCTGGTATCTCATCCCGTGAGCCGGTGAAGCTATACCGGTTTAGAGTGAAGAGATATTGGTAAGATAGATGTCAACCAGGTTATGGAAATAAAATACATAAAGGGAACCCTGTCTAGGTGAAATCGTTATAACAATGGGATGTAGGTAAAGCAAAGCGATATATCTGAGAGATACTGGAAAGCATGGAGAGCGGTAGAGGCCCAATAAATGACACTGTTTGAGGACTACAGACAGCAGCAGTTGGAAAAGGAAGCACCGCTGGCGGCGCGAATGAGGCCACGCAGCTTCGAGGAGTTCATGGGGCAGGATCACATCGTGGGCCAGGGGCGGGTGTTAAGGAAGATCATCGAGGCTGATCAACTCACGTCCATTCTCTTTTGGGGACCACCGGGAAGCGGAAAGACTACCC
>JAAXQM010000075.1 GCA_012974295.1 Dehalococcoidales bacterium | reverse complement strand
CGAAGGGCCTCCTCGTTATCGTTCAGTTCCACGTATTCTTCGTCCTTCTATTTAAAGGAATATATTGTTATGGCTACACCCTTGCTGACTCTTGCAGCCTTTTAAAATAGGCTAACCACAGCTGATATAAAGAGTCGGGCTCCTCCTTCCCCGGCTCCTCCCAGGGCTTGCCCAGATTCATATCTTTGGCGATGATCTTATAGCAGTTGTAGGACTCTGTCGACCCCGAATTTGCCCCCAGATGCCAAGCGGCCCCGGTAGCATAGAGATTCTGGATGGGGGTTCTATGGTTTGCTAGCTCAGGGATGGGCCTCTTTTCTTCCATTTGATGCGGCACACGGTCGAGTAGTGGCATGCACCCATGTGGCCCCAGGTTCTTCATCCGGAGGTGATCGTAGGGGGTGCTATAGTCGCTGCCGATAACGTTATCCCAGGTCATATTGGGGGCGTGCTTCTGCCAAATACCCATCAGCTCTTCAGCGTACCGTTCCTTTATCTCCAGCCACTCTCTCTCAGTATGGGCAGTGGCGGGTGGACCAAGTTGCTCGTGACCGAGGATATGTTTCCCCGGGGGCGCATAGCTGGGGTCAACTAGGCTATGGCTCCAAACGGTTGGGCAATAGTCCTCCAGGGGGGGGAACTTCTCCAGCCTAGCCCAATGGCATTCTCGGGCTACGTGCATCGGGTCGTTATCCTCTGCCAATCCAAGATAGAAACAATCATTTATGTCGGGGCTCAAGGTGCTTACCACCAACTTTCTAGCCCCAATTTCAGTACCGTCAGCGAGGCGGATGCCCGTTGCGGTTCCATTTTCTATGATGACCTTGTCTACCTCAGCGTGGGTGAAGAACTTGCACCCATTGGCGACTAGAATCTTATGGGCGGCGTGAGCTACCTGGTGGGTTCCTCCAATACAGAAACTTATATTCGGCATTGCGGCGCAAAAACCGAACGTCCAAGCGCCTGCCCCCGGCTCGTTGACATCCATTGACGATCCCAGAATAAACCTCAGATTACAATACTGCAGCTCCTTACTTTCCCATAATTCCTGCACATTCCGGGTATGTGGAGACATGAGGACCAGCGGGTCTGGCTCCACCCCCGCTCCAACCTCAACCAGCTGTGGATATACAGCTATTTGCCTCTCGAACACCCCGGGGTCTGCTTTATCCTCAGCGGGCCGAAACATGTAATCCATCTGCACATGCTGCATCTCCTTCGATATCCATAGTTTCCTCAGTTTGAGCCACTTCTCCGCATCCCTTTCAGAAAACCGGGCAATCTCCTTGGCAGTACGCTCCTGGCTCATGTCGTGTTTATCACTGTAGATGGTTAGGCAGGTCTGATTCTTTCTGAAGATGCCACCGGCGTTACCGAGATGCTGATCGAGCCTCGCGCCGTACTCCCAGAATTCAGGGAAATCACGCCAGAGCGGCAGATAGTAAAACGGCATTTGCATTGTTGCGTGGGTATTTACACGAAAACCCGGCGCTGCGCTCTCCTCGGTAGCCAGGCAGCCGCCAATCTCGTGCCTCCGCTCAAATATGCCAACGCTCATCTCAGCATACTTGGTCAGGTACATGGCAAGGAATAGGGCCTTGGTCCCTCCCCCAACTATCACTGCATCGAATGTTTCATCGGGCATAATAACCTCCTGTGAAAAGATTTCCTTGCTGCAAGTCAGGTGCTAAAATCGGACTACGGTGCGTACTACTTCTCCCCTTTCAAGCGCCCCGTAGGCTTCATTTATTTCGTCCAGGTCGCAGCTTGTGGTGATCAGCTTATCAATGGGGAGTTTGCCATCCATAAACAAATCAACGTATCGAGGTATATCAACATTCGCTCTTATGTCACCCTGGGTAGTCCCGGTAAGGACCTTCCCCAGGAGAAGTTCAAAGGGGGCGACATTGAGCGTGATACTTATGGGGGGCAATCCAACCACGACGCACGTTCCTCCACTATGAATTGAGCCAAAGGCCTGCATAATGACATCCGCGTTACCTACACACGGAACAGCATAATCTACCCCTATACCGGTTAGCTCAAAAGCCTTCTGCTGGGGGTTCTCCTGCGATGCATTGATAACGTAGTCAGCCCCGAGGTCTTTGGCCATTTCCAGCTTTGGCTCCAATGTATCGCCAGCCTTTACCCCTGCCGTATTGAGAACAGCACCTATGCCAGTGCTTGTGCCACAGCCCAAGAGGCAAACCACGTCAAGGGGGGCATCCTTTCGAATTTTCACCGCTGAACGCTCATGCACTACAGTATATTCAGCAAAGCAGGCCAGGCCAAAAAGGTGGTGTAGTTTTTGATCGCCTTTATGTAAACGTATCCCCCCCCCAGGCAGGGTACCCATGATCTGGATAGGCAGGTTCTCTACGCAAAGGGTGGGCCGACCCGCAACACAGTAATGGCATTTCCCGCATGAAAACGCTACCATGAGCACCACGTGGTCACCGGGCTGGAGTGTGGTTACACCAGGCCCCACCTTCTCTACAATTCCGGCTCCCTCGTGCCCCATTACAACAGGTGTGGGGACGGGGATATCGCCCTTCATGAAGTGGAGGTCGCTGTGACACGTCCCAGCGGCCACGAGCTTCACTAGCACTTCATGGTCTTGTGGGTCATCAAGGGTAACCTCCTCTACTCGCATCGGAGTATTGGTCTCATATGATACAGCTGCCTTCATAGTTCATACCATCCTTTCTATAATTGAGAAATATGTCATATTTCTCTCAATGTGTCAACTATGAAGCTTTTTACCCTTTCTTCTAAATTATCCAGCACAACCAACTACATCTTCCGGACGGGTATTAGCCTGCCTCTCTTTACTCTGTCACAACAGACAGCATGAAGCACAAGTTTTTGACTGATCTAACATAACGGTGTAATATGAAATCAGGTTGATTGATATCGACACCCCATTAAAATCTCCCGCAAGGGAGGATAACAATGGTGACAAAGGGTGCGTCGAAGACAAAGGACAGGGCAGGTGTGCCGGGAGCGCAGGCAAACCGGACTGTCACCTGCCTAGATGATACTTCAGGAATAATTGCAGACAGCTTCTGTTCAACTATTTTAATTGCCATCCAAAACAATACTTTTAGGTGAAGACCTTCTTCCCAACCGTCTGCTACAATTGGGGATATTCAGTCTCGGCTAAAGAAAGGGAGGCGTAGGGCAATGGTACAGAAACTGAAGGTAAGAACAGAGATACCGAAGCCAGGCAGTATTTCCTTCGAGGACAGGGTAACCAAGAGTGTGCCCTATGACTGGGGTTATGGCTCCACGCCCCGCACCAAGAAGCTGCGAGATGCGCTGCATCGCCAGCATGT
>JAAXQM010000143.1 GCA_012974295.1 Dehalococcoidales bacterium | reverse complement strand
GGGGATGATATTCCTGCACTGTTCAAGTATCTTCAGTTTGGCCCTGCATTCTCGGTTATCTATGTTGGCCCACCGCCGGATTTCAAACCCCGCGTTCAGTTTGAGCTGAAGAACAAGAATCATGGCATAATGACCGTCACCCGCTGTAATTCGCTGGAGTACTTTGAGCGGCACAATGACACCGAGTTGCAGAAGCTGGCGTGTGAGGAGATAGATTTACCAGCGTTCAAGTGGATAGCGAAGAGGTTTAATCCTAAAATAGAGGTAGAGCCGATAAAGTTGCCTCCCAGAAAGAGTGAGGATGAGATTGCTTGTCAGTGGGAATTTAAGATCTAGACCCGGTTTAACAGATGGTTTCAGCTATAAGATATATTGGAGGTTACTATGCCTGACTTAGAAGATTATAGTGGGGAGTTCAAACCGGATTTAAAGCTCACGGACTTCTCAAAAGAAGCGCTGGTGAGGCTGCTTGTCGCCGCGAGCAAGATGTACCTTGGAGCCGATGGGATGTGGACCACTGTCATCCGCAAGAGGTACGGCGATGATATAGCCCTTTCGTGTTCCAAGGAGGTCTGGGATACCAACTGGAAGCAGGAGATGCGCCGGCCGACTGAGGCAATGAACATACACGGGAATGATATCGCCAGCATGTTCAAGTATTTCCAGATCGATCCCGGGTTCGCCGTGATGTTCGATATCGATTACGAACTTAAGGATGATGGGAAATATGGCTTGATGACGGTGACTAAATGCCGTACGCTTGAATACTGTGAACGGCATAATGACGACTGGTTGCTTAACCTGGCATGTGAAGAGCTGGACAGGCCACTGATCGAAGCGACCGCTCGCGCCTTCAACCCGAAGATAAAAACCACCATTCTAAAGATGCCCCCCAGAAAAAACAAGGATGAGATCCCCTGCCAGTGGGAGTTCAAGCTAGAGGAGTAACTTTTCCGCAAGTAATAAATATAGAAGGAGGTTAATATGGGAGATTTGAAAGATCTTAGTGGTCCCTTTGATCCGAACTTTAAGATTACCGATCTCACCCCTGAAGCGCTGGGCAAGCTGATTCTTATGTCGGGCCAGCTCTATCTGGGGGCTGATGGCATGTGGACCACTGTCATCCGCAAGAGGTATGGCGATGATGTAGCGCTCTCATGCTCCAAAGAAGTGTGGGACACCAACTGGAAGCATGAGATTGATCGCCCCAGGAAGATGATGAACATCCAGGGGAACGACATAGCTACGCTGTTCAAGTGCTGGCAGGTCGACCCCGGCTTTGCCGCGATGTTCGATATCGATTTCGAAGTCAGCGATGATGGAAAATGGGGTAGGCTGACGGTAACGCGCTGCCGCACGCTGGAGTACTGCGAGCGACACAATGACACCTGGCTGCAAAACCTGGCGTGCAACGAGCTGGACGGGCCCCTGATCCCGCGGAGCGCGGAATACGTCAATCCGAAGATAAAGTGCAAAGCGACAATACTGCCTCCTCGCAAGAGCCCGGAGGATATTCCCTGCCAGTGGGAATTCTGGATGGAAGACTAGTACTAGAAACATACTGCTGAAAAAGAGGTGTAGGATACTTCGTGCCGGGGGTCTGGTGGTGTCCCTCAGCTTCAAAAAAGTCCCCCAAGATTGTGGGACTAGGGGGTTGATTGAGACTATTTCAGCAGTCTCTAGAAAAACAAAAAGCCAGCGCCTCGATGGAACAATGCGCTGGCTTTTTTGATTCGTGTCGGATTTACATAGGTTGGAATTCTTTCCCGATTATTTCCCGTGCGATGTTCAGCTTCATAATCTCGGCGGTGCCGTCACCGATCTCGCTGCCGATCACATTCCTCAGCCGTTGCTCTGCAGGGCACTCCTCACTGAATCCAATCTGCCCATAGACGAGCAGAGCCTCATGGCACGCTTCCATCGCAGAGCGAGCGCCGAACCATTTAGCCATGGAGGCTTCCTTAAGGTTGCGCTCGCCCTTGTCCCTCAGCCCCATGGCCCGGTAGCAGAGGAGGCGGGCGGCTTCGAGCTTGGTGGCCTGCTCGGCGATATTGAAGGATACCGCCTGGAAGTTAGCCAGGGGCCGACCGAAGGCAGTGCGCTGCTTGGCATACTCGATGGCTTCCGCCAGCGCTCCCTCGGCGTGGCCGATAGCCTGAAGTGTTAATGCCACACGCACCACACCGATCACATTCATTGCCAGGTAAAAGCCCTGACCCTCTTCCCCCAGTCGATGGTCTTCGGGGATGCGCACATCATCGAAGAAGAACGAGGCGCGCTGCGCCGAAGGCCAGCCCATATCGGGGATAGCGGACTTGGTAAGCCCGGGGATATCCGTGGGGAGGAGGAAGGCACTAACGCCCCTGGCTCCGGCTGCCGGGTCCGTCTTGGCAAACATAACACCAATTTTGGCCTGCATGCCCCAGCTAACCGAGGTCTTTTCTCCATTTACAATATAAGAGTCCCCATCCTTCACCGCCCTGGTCTTAAGGGCTACGGCATCTGAGCCGCAGTCGGGCTCGGTCAGACACAGGCATGCCAGTAGATCGCCCTGGATAAGAGACTTGAACCATTTATCCTGCAGGTAATCGGGTGCATACGATAGCGCCTGGCCGAGGAATCCACAGGACCCTATAGGCAGCACGCTGAGAGTGAAATCTACCTTCGCCATCTCTTCTATTGCAATGCCTACTGTGACCCAGCTGACCGTCTGGCCGCCGTACTTCTCGGGGACATTCATAGCCAGGAGCCCTATATCGGCCATCTTCTTCACCATGGTCATGTCCACTTCGGTCTTCTTGGCGCGTTCCCGGGCCCCGGGTGCCAGCTCCTTCTGGGCAAACTCCTGTATCTGTCGCCGGAACAGTTCCTCTTCATCATTAAAAACGAATGACATAATGCTCTCCTTTCACGATTGTACGGGGACGATAAAACTCGAGGTTAATTAATGGCTCATTTTTTCGTGACTTCGGTAGTCTGAGACCTGACGAAGTCGATCACCGTACTGGTCAGCGTATGGGGTTGGAAGGCACCCTTGACCCCCATCTCCTTTAGCCTGGCGAAATCCCGTGGTGGTATCACCCCACCCACTGCCAGGGAGATGTGTTCCGCTCCCTTCTCTTTCAGCAGTGCCATTATCTGTTCCGCCAGTGCCATATGTCGGCCGAGGTGACTACTGAGGAAAATAAAGTCCACGTCCTCCTGTATTGCGGCGGCAACAACGGTCTCCGGTGTCTGGTACAGTCCGCTATATATCGTCTCCATGCCGGCATCACGCAGTCTTACCATGAGGATGGAAAGTCCCCGGACATGGGTATCCGGCCCTGCCTTTGCCAGTAAGATTCGCACTTTTTTATTCGATGACACAGAACAGTTCCTAAACAGTGGAAAACCAGTCGGGCGGGATTAAACAGCTCCTGTCCTCACCCAGCTCTTCCTTAAGTATGCCAAATATTTCGGCGGTGGTACAGTGAGCCTTTGCCGCCTCGACCATTATAGGCATCAAATAGCCATCAGCGCGTGCGGCCTCCCTGAACTCCGCGAGTAATTCTTTGACCCGCCCGTTGTCCCGCTCAGCCCGCAGCTTGTTTAGCCGCTCACTCATTACCTTATATGTTATCATCGGGTCCTGATCAAAGATCTCGATATCCTCATCCTCATCCTTTTCTGGCTGAAACCGGTTGAGGCCGACGATAACCTGCTTGCCGCTGTCAAGATCGTAGGACTGTTTCACATTGGTTGCGGCGATTTCCCGCTGCAGATAGCCCCTCTCCAGCGCGGCAATATATCCCCCCATCGCGTCGATCTTTTCAAGGTATTCCCAGATGGCTTTCTCCATTTCATGGGTGAGGTACTCTACATAGTAGGAGCCTGCCAGTGGATCTGCCACGTTACCTATTCCCGTCTCGTGCTCGATAACCTTGCCGGTGAGCAATGCGATGCGCGCCGCTTCTTCGGTAG
Source organism: Dehalococcoidales bacterium (assembly GCA_012974295.1). Taxonomy (GTDB): domain Bacteria; phylum Chloroflexota; class Dehalococcoidia; order E44-bin15; family E44-bin15; genus JAAXQM01. Next base: position 1,749 of record JAAXQM010000143.1, on the reverse strand, counting down.
GCGCGCTGTAGGCCTCATCCATGCAGGTGATATTGAGCCCGCTGGCTCCGCCGAATATTGCTGAAAGTGCCTGCACCCCCGATCGATAAATATTGAGCAGCGGGTGCTGTGCCGGCAGTGTGGATGCCGATGTCTTTACCTGGATTCGCATACGCAGGCTTCTATCATTCTTAGCTTTAAACCGCTCTCTCATAATCTGGGCCCACACCTTGCGCGCCGCGCGGAACTTGGCCACCTCCTCGAAAAAGTCGCTGGAGCAGGCAAAGAAGAAGGTAAGGTGGGAGGACAGCTCATCGATATCCAGGCCTTTTTTCAGGCAACCCTGTACCACCTCTATCATATCGGCTATGGCAAAGGCAGCCTCTTGAGGTGCAGTACACCCCGCCTCCCGGCTGGAGTATGCCTGTACATCGCAGGCCCTGAAGTAAGGCATCTCTGCGGTGACAAATTTCAGTGTATCTACGATAAGTCTGAGGCAGCCGGACGGCGGGAAAAGGTGTACGCCCTCGCCGATGGGTCCATGCAATGAATCGTTCAAGGTAGCGCCTATCAGCTTACTTCGAGGTATACTTCGATTGTCGGCAATGCCGATATAATGAGCCACCCGCCAGTTGGGGGCATAGGACAGCGCACCGTGGTACACCCCCTCCAAGGGGATCCCCTCCAGTATGGCTTCACTGTCCAGTATCGAGTTGCACGGCGGGCCCGATACACCGACCCACTGAGACATGCGCGGGTCATCGGAATCGAAGCCGTAGGCACTGGTCATATCCATGGTGAGATTGTAGCTGGGCATACCGCTGGGAGACGCCATACCAAACTGTAGTAGATACTTGATTCGCTTGTTGGTTTCCTCGGGCAGGCCGTAGCCCAATACCGGACGCTGGCCAAAGACAATACCCCGCGCGCCGCTATATATACCTCTGGTAAAGGGGTACCCCCCGGGATCTCCTATGTCCTTATCGTACTCCAGGTCCTTGATGTCTTGCGGCGTGTAGACACCTTTTATGGGGATGCCACCACTTGTATATTTGGATGCCTCTTGCGGTTGCGGGGGTTTACCTTGTGGTTCTTTTTTCATATCGCTTGGGTTTACCTGTTGAAGTATGGTGCGTTATGGTCACCAAGTAGTAATTTTATAGTTTCATACTGGTGTATGTCAACCAGATAACCAACAAGGTTCTGTTCGGTTGGCGTTGGTTAGTCCGAGAGGCAATTTTCTATTTGAGACCGCTGAAAAAGAGGTGCAGCACACTTCCTGCTGGGGCTCTGGGGGTGTCCCCAAGTATTAAAAAGTCCCCCAAGATTGGGGGATATAGGGGGTTGATCAAGGCTATTTCAGAATTCTCTATTTGTTAATCCGAAACGCCAACCATGTCACTCCATATTAAGGCATCACAGTATCGAAATTCGAAAACCTATCCCCATGCCAGACACTAGTCCAGGATTGACTCCTGCCCGTACTCCGGTACAGACGTATTCCATCCAGTTTTCATACTGATGTAATCAGCAAATTTCTTAGCCGCGTCCGGTTCACCATGGACAACGAATATATGCCTGGGTGGTCTCTTTAAACTCGATAACCAGCGGAAGAGCTCGTCTCTGTCAGCGTGGGCGGAGAAACCGTGTATCTGCAATACCCTCGCTCTGACCGGGTATTCCTTCCCCATGAGCCTCACTTTCTGCGCACCGTCTACTATGATTCTTCCTAAAGTGCCAGCTGCTTGATATCCCACGAATAGAATAGAG
>JAAXQM010000274.1 GCA_012974295.1 Dehalococcoidales bacterium | reverse complement strand
CAATATAAGACCGCTGAAAAAGAGGTGAAGGATACTTCCTGTCGGGGGCCTGGGGGTGTCCCCCAACTTTAAAATATCCCCCAATCTTGGGGGATATAGGGAGTTGATTGAGACTATTTCAGCAGTCTCAATATTTTGGGGAATAGAAAAGGTTTAATAGAGTGATATGAGATTAAAAGAGCCTTTGATAATTTTTCTAAAAGGGCTATTTATGGGGACAGCTGACATTATTCCTGGTGTTTCCGGTGGAACAATTGCACTAATCACCGGTATTTATGAAAGGCTGGTTCACGCGATCAGCAGCATAGATCTCAGATTTATTTCCCATTTTATCAAGCGTGATTTCGATGGGGTTAAAAAAAGTATCAGGAATATTGATTTCCAATTGTTCATCCCACTGCTAATAGGTATTGGTTTGGCAATTATCCTTATGTCCAGAGTAATGGATTATTTCCTGCAAAACTTTGAAGCTCCTACTTATGCTTTCTTCTTTGGTTTAATACTTGCATCAGCAGTTCTACTTTACCCAAAAATAGAAGGTCTGTCCCTTAAAATTCTATTATTCTCGGCCGCTGGCTTTTTATTTGGCTTTTTTTTTGCAGGTTTAGATCCGTTACAAACCGGGGATTCATTATCCATTCCGTTACCTATTGTATTTCTTTCAGGTATGATTGCTATATGCGCTATGATCCTGCCAGGTATCTCAGGTGCATTTATACTGCTGTTCTTGGGTATGTATGATTATATGATCGATGTTCTTAAGAATTTCCAGTTCTTGGAGATATTCATATTTATTATCGGTGCTTTAATTGGCATTCTGGCTTTCTCTAGGGTATTAAACTATATACTGCGAAAATACAAATCCTATACCTTGGCTTTTCTTATTGGATTGATGCTGGGTGCATTACGGCTACTGTATGAAAACATAGAAAGTTCCATAGATTCTATTTGGCCTGTTGTTATTTCAGGCTTACTTGGATTTTTTATTATTCTTGTTTTAATGGAACTTAGCAAACGTGTCGTGGCATCACGCAAGGTTTAAATGGTTGTTTACACATAGTTAGGCAGCTCAGCATTACTTCGCTTCCTCTCTCGCATAAATCCCTCTTGGGGCTGCTGCGTGGTAAAGGGAGTCTAGAGGGAATTCCCTCTGGTGGGGGCCTGGGTGTGCCCCCCCCCGGCCATATTCTCCCCCTCTTCCTGAGGAGTGGGGGACAGGGGTGAAGAAAAAAAGACAGGGTCAGATGAAGTGTTCCCCGATCTATCGGGGTGCACCAGCTTTATAAGTCCCCCAAGATTGGGGCAGTACCTTTGATTAAGACTTTTTTAGCAATCTCTAAATAATCAGGTCTGGAATTCTTTTATACACGAAGCGTTAGCAGAAAGCAATGTGAGGTTATGCTAAAGACATCACGCAGCTAATGAGGCTGGTAAATAAAAAAGGGCTGCTTGGTAGTGATGACCGTGGTCTCCTCCTCTATCGCCTGTCGAAGGTGCTTGGGGAGGGAGAAAAGACCCTGGTGTGTAATACCATCGTAGAACCTGAGACTCCTGCTTATACTAGAGGAAATTTTACGGTCTACCTCCGCTGGGTTGAAGGGAGGCAGCTTTGGCGAGGCTAGAGCGAAACCCCAGGTGCCACCGTAGCTGGGGATGAACGCATCATAAGGAAAAACAAAGGAAAATACTGCCTTTAAGGTATTTATGATTGCGGTGAAGCATTGATGATTCCCCCAGAGGCTGGCACCGGCCTGTAGGGAAATGACGCCATCTGGGGCCAGCGTTTCTCGAACAGTTTGATAGAATTCCTTGGTATGTAGTAGATAAGCTGGCCCTTCATCTATAGGTTCAGGCAGGTCGAGGATGACAACATCGAATTTCTCGCCCTTATCGATGCATTCTTCCAGATACTTTATGGCATCAACGAAGCGCAGTTCCAAGCGGCTGTCCTCAAAGGAACCCTGATGCCAGGATGGTAGAAAGCGGCGACTGATATCGATGACCTCTTCGTCGATATCTACCATGACCACCCTCTTTACCGAGGAATGGGTGAGAACTTCTCTGAGCGTTGCACCCTCACCGCCTCCTGCGATGAATACCTTTTCGGGATTAGGGTGAGCGATCATCGGGGGGTGAACCAGGGCTTCATGGTATATAAACTCATCCCATTCGCTGGATTGAATTTTACCGTCCAGGATCAAACATCGGCTAAGTCCACCCGACTCGATAACCTTGACGGATTGAAACTGTGTCTTCCCTGAGTAGATTTCCTCCCTGATGCGAAACGATTGCACCAGGTCAGGTGTAACATAGTCATGGAACCACTCGTTCTCTTTCATGATTCAACTAGGGAGTTTATAATTCCCCTGTCTAGTACTAGAATAGAGTGGTCTTTAGCCTGAAGCTCCCTTACCAGCAGATCGACCGCCTTCTCTGGTTGAAGGGAGTCACCGCAAGTGAAGATATCTATTGCGGCGTAGCAATATTCAGGCCATGTATGAACGGAGAAGTGGGATTCAGCAATGATCACCACACCGCTGACCCCGCCATATGGAGGGAACGAGTGAAAGGAGTTGCTCAGTATAGTAGCACCGGCCACCGTACAAGCGGCGAGGAGGGTTTCCTTCAGAAAGTCGCAGTCGCTTATGCGCTTCCGATCGCAATCCTTGAGGTCCAGAACCAGGTGCTTCCCTACTGATGCCAATCACTCACCTCCTTTGAAGTAACAAGGTAATTGTATCTAACATTGCATAATTAATCAATGGGTGGTTGCTGTGGATAAGAAACTTGCCAAGCTGGAGAAGACGCTCCTGGAGGGCGAAGAGCACGGGAAAGAAGTGGGAATAGACCTGGTTCAGGGGGTGCTGATCGCCTCCGGGGTTCAGACGGCGGAGGAATTTAACCGCTATCTTGCCATGATAGACCTGCTTTACCACAGGATCTCTGACGCTCTTTCCGATCTTATCGAAATGGGTAGTGATAGTAAAAAAGCAAAGGAAATTTTTCACTGGCTATGGCGGGTGAAGCCCCATCGCTATGAGTATGGGGGCAGCTTCAGGCTGACCGAAGTACTTGAGGCCCAGCTTGGGGGAAAGGGTAGAGGTGTGGAGGATGGAGGGAGCGTAATAGTGGGCAATTGTCTGGGGCTTACCCTCCTTTATAACGTGCTTGCTCAAAGGTTCGGGCTCACGGTAAGAGCGGTCCATTTGGAGGATGCCTTTGGACTCGGCCCGCACCTTTTCACTGTTCTCTACACCGGGGATCGTACTATTGATATCGAGAATATCTTCCCCGATGGCTTCGATTATCGGGGACATAGCCGTGCGAGTAAAAGAGAGGAATGGGGAGACCGGGAGCTTATCGCCGATATTTATCATAGCGTGGCGAATGATTTCTTCGTGTCGGGCAAGTGGGAGTGTGCCATCGAGAATTATGATAAGGCAATCATGTTACATCCCAAATATATCAGGGCACAGCTCAATAGAGGGATAGCTCTGGTTGAGCTGGGCAGGGTTGAAGAAGCGAGGGAGTGGTTTAGAGATCGGGCCGTTTAAATCGCCTGGTGATAGTAGAGAACCGGGGCCCTAGGGAGAGAAAGTCTCCCTGGCGAAAGAAGATCTGTGCCGCCATTACTAAGAGCAAGAAATCAATGGCCAGACTTTGTCCTACAAGCACATGCAATGTTGGGCCAAGGCACCCGCAGCTATCGATGTCCAGCCCGCGGGCGATGGCTTGGATCTTGGCAATAGAGAAGCTCAGCACTACTAGTCCGCTGGCCGCGGCACTGACTCTGAGGAATAGCCCCAGTACCAGCAAAATACCTATTACGATCTCTAAATAGGGTAGAACGTGGCCGTAGACCGTGGCAAGTTGTTGAGGTAACATATCATATTCGTTGATCGCTTCTATTAGCCCGTCGATATTTCCCACCTTCGTCGCGCCGGCGAAGATGAACATCCCTCCTAAGGCCAGTCGAGAGACCAGGGACAAATAGCGATGGCGTAGGAATGGCTCGGCACGTTTACAATATGTGCTCAGGGCTTGCCTCCTCGGTTGATGGAGAAATTCCGCATACTATTTTATATTATATTATGTTTTGCCTCCCTCTGTCTAGCTTATGTAGAAGCAACATTATTGAAGAGACCGCTGAAAAAGAAGTGCAGGATACTTCCTGCCGGGGGTCTGGGGGTGTCCCCCAGCTTTAAAAATCCCCCAAGATTGGGGGATATAGGGGGTTGATTGAGAGTATTTCAGCAGTCTCTTTTAGAGTGCAAATCACAATCAAGGGATGCCTGATAGGAGCCTCACTGCACTTGCTCAATTGTTTTAACATATTGTATAATGATAATCGTAGAAGGAATATTCTCAGAATGACTAAATATATGTCTTGGGAGCAAGTAGGAATTTGGTGGATATGGAAAAACCATGGTTACATACGAATGTTACTGATTAGTGTTGCGGTCTTTCGGCTGTTTTCCCCCACGTTGCTCAACTAACTAGTGACGGGGTTTATATAGAGCAATAGATTCAACTGCATCAATTGTTAGCATAACTGAATAAGAGCATCTACGGTCCACGTGAAGCTGTGAACTAAATAACCAAAATTCTAATAAGCAGCCAATAATAAGATTCTGTCGTTAATAGATTCTGGAGATAATAGAACGGGGAGCTGCCTGAGATACAAGGGTAGTTCCCTCTTTTTATCTGCGGAAGGCGGGGAATCTTTACATAATACAAATGAAACGAGGGCTTACATAGAGATGGAGCATAATCTCAAATTCCTTGGCGGTTCATTTTCTGTTACGTGATATTTGGGTCATGACGGGGATATCGCTCGTTAGCATATGGTTTCCTATGTGTATTTAGTGAGACTACTTAAAAAAGAGGTGCAGGATACTTCCTGCCGGGGGTTCGGGGGTGTCCCCTAGCTTAAAGAAGTCCCCCAAGATTGGGGGACTAGGGGGTTGGTTGAGGCTATTTCAGCAGATTCTAGTGACGAATCAAGCCATAGCCGATATTATGTCGGTAACACTCCCACCTGTTACAGCAAATCTTTGTTCATTATTTCCGTTCAATTATAATCAGCGCTCTTCATCATTCACTATGTTAGGCGAGTTTCCAAGTATAAATTTTACAGGTCTAAATCATCGAAGTTAATATCCTCGAAATCCAGACCATCCCTCTTTTTCCCCTCCTCTTTCGTTGCCTTTTTCTCTTCATCTAGTACCAAATCCAAGTCTTCTAAGTCCCTGGCCAGTCTACTTTTCCCTTCCTTTGCCTTTATATCCTGCTTGGGCAAAACCCAATCAAGACCTTTCACCTCATTCCACAGCACACGGCTAACAATCAGACTGATAGCTAAACCAACAAAGCCGACAATTGTCGCACCTAACATATTAATCACAATACCCATAATGCCGACAATCAAGCACAGTCCACCGATAATAATGGCCGTTATAATGGACGCGAGGCGATAACTCTCTACTTTTCCTCTTAGTTCGATAATTTGATCCTCGGTTAACTCACTCTGATTTTCCATATTCTCCCCTTGGTTCAGGCATTGCACCGTTCTTCAATGATCTGCTATGATATAGCTCTGCAATCGATGTCAGGGTAGGTTAAAGGGCTTGGATTCGGATTGCCTATCATTGCCAGTATACAGCCGAGGTTTTTTAAAGTCTAGTGTTGGTTCTCTCTGCCACAGTATCTTGAGCTGGGGCAATCCTAATG
>JAAXQM010000268.1 GCA_012974295.1 Dehalococcoidales bacterium | reverse complement strand
TGCATGGTTTATGGACCCAGGGACAGGCTACTCAGCGACAAGACTTACCGCCAATTCAATGTGACCTTTATAGTATGGCCAGGGAAGTCGAATCCGCGAACGGCTATAGTACATGTTACCGATGTAGCTGACTGTATAATTCTTGCTTCCACCAGTGATAAAGCGGTGGGAGAGATATATAACATCGCTCCAACAGAGGTGGTCTGGTTTCGTGATTATGGTAATGCCATGATAGAAGCTTTGGGTGGGCGAAAGATTCAAATGACGATACCATATTCTGTCGGTTTCTTATCGTGTTTATTAATAGAGAGCTGGGCTCATCTGAAGAGACAGAAAGAGCTGCCTTATTTAACCCGTTCCGGCATACGTTTTCTCAACCAGGGAATGCACATCGATGGCTCAAAAGCCAGGAGTGAGCTGGGATGGGAGCCCAAGATCTCGATAGAGGAAGGTACAAAGCAGTACGTGGCATGGCGGCGAGAACAGGAGAAGAATAAATAGTTTCGCTGTAACTATCAGGGATAGGTTTAGGAAATGAACATAGATAGAGAATGGAGTGAATAATGGACGATTCTACCAAAGCGCTATATGATTTATATTCCCCGGAGGATAAGAGCGATTTCTTTCCCGCCTATATCTACCTGAAATATCTTGACCACTTCATATATCATGCGCTCCAGGCATGCGGCCTACCAACAAAGGAACGTGAAGAGCTGCCGGAGGCGGATATAGATGAGATGCTTGAGGCCTCCGTCCAGCGTGTCGCTGAGACGTCTGCGGATTTTGCTACCAGTGTATATCACGGCAAGGTTGTTAAGCTAAAGGACGCGCTACAGCTGGTTACACAGAAAGGTGACCTATCTTTGATTACCCCCGAGCAGGTGATTCCGTTCAAGGTAGCCAAAGATATTATTCTCAAGAATCCAGAATCGATTGCGGTGGGCTCGTGTGCCTGCCGCAGTGCTTCGCAAAAACCCTGTCTGCCCCCTCCTATGGAGGTCTGTCTTATTGTCGGGGAGCCCTTTGCCTCTTTCATAGCCCAACATAACCCCACGTTCCGTAAGAGCTCTCAGGAGGAGGCGGTGAGTATTCTGGAGGCGGCACATGAGAGAGGCGACGTTCACTGTGCTTTTTTCAAGAAAGATGTGGGTGAAAGGTTTTACTTCCTGTGCAATTGCTGCAACTGTTGCTGTCTCGGGGTGAAGATGTGGAACCAGCTAGAGGGGGCGATCCCTATTCTTGCCCCTTCAGGTTACCTTGCTCATGTGGGCGATGACTGTAACGGATGTGGTAGTTGTGATGGCTGCTGCCCGTTCAATGCAATTAGCATGGGTGATGATACGGCTGTTATTAACGAGGTGAAGTGTATGGGCTGCGGCGTTTGTGAGGATGTCTGCCCGATTGGCGCGATTAGCCTTGAGCGAGACCCATCCAATGGTGAACCGCTGGATTTGGCAGAACTGAAGGGAAAAACGTAGGAGAGAATGCTGAAAAAGTGGTGCAGGATACTTCATGCCGGGAGTCTGGGGGTGTCCCCCAGATTAAAAAAGTCCCCCAAGATTGGGGGATTAGGGGTTTGATTGAGATTATTTCAGCAGTTTCCAAGAATTTAATACAAAAATACTAGAGAGATTGGTGGAAAATGGCATTAGCTCTTGAAGGAATAAGGATAATTGATATGGCCTGGCTCGGCCCCGGCCCTTTTTGTGCCAATATGTTGGGCGATCTGGGTGCTGATGTGATAAAGGTTTACGAAGCTCATCCAGAACGCCGTGGTGGACCGGTTATGTTTCTATTCGATCCGGCTATGCAACCGGGGTTCAGAAACTGTCGTACAATGGGGCTTAACCTGAAGGCGGAAGAAGGACGCAGTATTTTCTGCGATTTGGCCAAGAACGCAGATGTGATTATGGAAGGATTCCGACCAGGCGTAGTAAAGCGCTTAGGGGTTGACTACGATATCATAAAAAAGATTAATCCGCGAATCGTGTATGCTTCGTTAACTGGCTTTGGGCAAGACGGACCCTATCGCAATCTGGTTGGGCATGACATTAACTATATAGGTATTGGCGGTCTTTTAGGGATGACGGGGCCTGCAGGTGGGGCACCCGTTATTCCCGGTTCAGTAATAGCAGATTTTGCCGCCGGTGGGATGTCGTCGGCTATTGGGATTCTGGCAGCATTAATGGCCCGGGAGAGGACCGGCAAAGGGCAGTTTGTGGATATGTCCATGACAGACGCAGTAGTGGAATCAACCTCTATGCAGATAAGCCCATATCTACTCAATGGGATGGTTCCCAGAAAGGGAGAAACGATGTTCACCGGGCACTATCCCTGGTATAATATATATGAAACAAGGGATGGGAAATACCTCAGCATCGGCGCGCTGGAGCCGTGGTTTTTTGCCAACCTGTGTGAGCTACTCGGGTGCGAGCAGTTCGTTGAGCATCAATTTGCCGAGGGGGAGCATAGGGAGGAGATATTCAAATACTTCAGGGAGACGTTTTTAACAAAGACACGGGATGAGTGGTTTGCCATATTACAGCAGAAAGATACGTGTGCGGCTCCTATTTATGATATCAACGAGCTCGAATCCGATCCACAATTGATAGCCCGGCGTATGATTATCGAGGCCGATCACCCAACCATGGGACGCGTAAAGCAGGTTGGTTCGATGCACAAACTATCGGATTCCCCGGTCGAGATTAGGAATTGGAGCATAAGCTTCGGGCAGCACACTGAGGAGATCATGCAAGAGCTTGGCTACGATAAAACTAATATCGATGACCTTTTTAAAGCGGAGGTGATTGGCTAAGTGAGCGCGTTGATCATCGATACAGAGACAATCAATAGGGAAGACCGTTTATGGAGGCTTTAGGCAGCCTCCATAAATTATTATAAACGGTTAATAAATATCTATAAGGAGGTGTTCGAATGGTTGGGATTACTTCTTACGGTGCCTATATACCGTACAACCGCCTAAGTCGGGAGGAGATTTATAAAGCATGGGGTGGTTTTCCCATACCTGGGGAAAAGGCGATGGCCAGTCACGATGAAGATGCGGTGACGATGGCTTGGGAGGCGGCCAATGACTGTCTGCAGGGTTTCGATCCCAAGAAGATCGGTGGTCTGTATCTTGCCACTACAAGCTATCCCTACAAGGAGAAACAGTGTTCTACTATTGTTGCCACAGCGCTCGATATGGGAGAAGAGATCAGAACCGCTGATTATGCCAACTCGCTACGGGGCGGCACTATCGCTATAGCTTCGGCATTGGATGCAGTCAAGGCGGGGACGGCTAAGAGCATTGTAGTTACTGCTGCCGATAATCGTATGCCGGCGCCGGGCGGTTTTGTAGAGGGGTCCTATGGTGACGGAGCTGCCGCCCTCCTTATCGGAGACACGGATGTTATCGCCACTATTGTTGACCAATATTCCGTCTCCGATGAGTTTTGTGGTGAGTGGCGTGCAGATGGTGATACCTTTATTCGTACTTGGGAAGATAGGATGGTACTTGATGAAGGCTACTCCGCTATCCTTCCAAAGGCAATGTCCGGGCTGATGAAGAAACATAAGCTTGAGGCAAAGGATTTTGCTAAGGTGGTGGTGAGTTCCCCTATCGATATAAGAAGGCATGGCAAGGTTGTAGTAGGGCTCGGCTTTGGTATGGAGCAGATCCAGGAGCCATTCTTCATGACGGTGGGCAATACGGGCACTGCAATGGCTATGATGATGCTTGTTGCCGCCCTGGAAGATGCAAATCCAGGTGATAAGATCCTATTCGCGAACTATGGAAATGGGGCGGACGCCTTCCTCATAGAGGTAACGGATGCGATTAAGAAGAAAAAGGTTCGTGACCGGCGTGCCACCAAGGGTTTCCTGGCATCGAAACGGGTACTCACTAATTATGCTACCTACCTTCGCTGGCGAGGGCTGGTTACGGTAGAGCGTGCACGCCGGCCAGAGATCCCATTCACCTCTATATCGGCGCTGAAGAGGAGCCGTAAGGAGGTCCTTGGTCTTATTGGAGATAAGTGCAAGGTATGCGGCAATGTACAATACCAGATGCCTTTCGGAGTGGGTGGCATGACGCCTATCAGGGTGTGCTACTACTGCCAGGCCAAGGATCAATTCGAGGATTACCGCTTCGCCGATAAGAAAGGTAGCATATTTACCTATTCTCTTGACCTGCTGGCGGACGTTATCGATCCACCGGGCTCACCTGTATTCGTGGACTTCGAGGGTGGTGGCCGCGGGTGGTTTGAGCTCACCGACCGTGATCCTGATCAGGTAAAGGTAGGAATGCCGGTGGAGATGGTTTTTAGGAAGATGTACTTTGACCGCGGCATACACAACTATTACTGGAAAGCGCGGCCGGTAAGAGGATAACGAAGGAGGATGAAATGGCAGAGAGTATAAAAGATAAAGTAGCTATAATTGGAATGGGCTGCACCAAGTTCGGTGAGCTCTGGAATAAGAGCTCCAGCGACCTCATGGTTGACGCGGCATATGAAGCATACGAGGACGCTGGTGTAGAGCCCAAAGATATCGATGCGGCCTGGGTGGGGAACTGGCAGGAGGTTAGTGGGCTGGCTGGTCTGGGACTGGCCGGACTTAGGCTCCAGTATAAGCCCATAACTAGGGTGGAGAATATGTGCGCTACCGGCACCGATGCCCTCCGCAACGCTACTTATGCGGTGGCCTCAGGCGCCGTTGATGTCGCACTGGTGGTGGGTGCGGAGAAGCTGAAGGATATGGGCATCTCTGGCCTTATTTCCACTTCTCCCGGAGGGACTGCCGGTGTGGGAGGCGTAGCTACTACCGCGCCGGCTATTTTTGCCATGCTAGCAACCAGGTATTTTGATCGCTACAACCTCAGCCCGGACGAGGGCAAGAGGATGCTGGCGCATGTTTCGGTTAAGAGCCATCATAATGGCAATATGAATCCCAAAGCCCATTTTCATAAGGAGCTTACCATTGAGCAGGTAATGAACGCCCCCATAATTTCATGGCCGCTGGGGCTTTTCGATTGCTGTGGAGTAAGCGATGGCGGAGCAGCCGCTATCTTGGTGCGCGCCGCTGATGCCAAAAAATTCAGGGATGACCCGGTCTACATCAAATCGGTCCAGATGTGCGTTGGTCCTGCTGAAGGACCGGTGAGGAACGATTATGACTTCACCCATGTGGAGGAGACCTATCGTGCCGGACTGGTGGCCTATGCCGAGGCGGGGGTGAAGAATCCGCGCGAAGAGATCAGCATGGCAGAGGTACACGACTGCTTCTCTATCACAGAGGCCATAATTATGGAGGATCTCCAGTTTAGCAAGCGTGGGAACATGAGGGAAGATATTGAGAGCGGCTTTTTCGATATCGATGGTGGATTGCCGGTACAGCCTGATGGTGGTCTAAAGTGTTTTGGTCACCCCGTAGGTGCCACCGGTCTGAGGATGATTTATGAGATGTACCTGCAGCTTCAAGGAAAAGCAGGCCCCCGACAACTCAAGAACCCCAAATTAGGTCTGACTCATAACATGGGTGGTATGCCCCCAGCGTGCACCGTTGCCATTTCTATTGTTGGATTAGCATAGGATTGGCGTAGAAATTAAATCGCTCCTGCGCTATATTATTGTAAATAGCGCAGGAGCGAAGAACTCCTCTTGTAACCGCTTTGTCACATCTTGAATTAAGACATAAACCTATTAACGATTAATAGAGTTGCTTAATATTGGGGAC
>JAAXQM010000101.1 GCA_012974295.1 Dehalococcoidales bacterium | reverse complement strand
TCCAATCCGGCGGTAGCCGCCGCCAGCGCCATACTGGGGCGTATCGGCGGGCCGGATGAAGTAGCGGAGTAGGGCTGTGAGAAGGAAACGATAAGGGTGCAAGAGCCTGAGATCTACTAAGAGACAATACCGTTTCCCTTGGCTAAACTGACAATGGGCATGTTTGCGTTTTCCTGCGTTTGGTAAAAACGCCTTCAGCATTTTGAATAAACCCAATAAGTTGCGTGGAATCGCATATACTTAACAAAGGAGATATGTATTGATACTAAAAGGAGGAGCTCATAAATACGGGGCCAATGTGGATACGGATGCTATCATTCCCGCTCGCTACCTCAATGTCTCAGAGCCGGGTGAGCTCTCCAGGCACTGCATGGAGGGCATTGACGGCGATTTCCTGAAGCGGGTAAAGCCGGGTGACATGCTCGTGGCCACTACCAACTTCGGCTGCGGCTCATCACGAGAGCACGCTCCCATCGCCATCAAGGCGGCGGGCGTATCCTGCGTAATTGCCCAGAGCTTCGCCCGCATCTTCTTCCGCAATGCCATTAACATCGGCTTGCCCCTACTTGAGTGTGCTCAGGCGGATGAGATCGAGCAGGGCGATGAGCTTGAAGTGGAGCTGGAAAAAGGCGAGATTAATGATATCACTAAGAATAAAGTGTTCAAGGCGGAGCCCTACCCCGATTTCATGCTCCAGCTGATTTCAATGGGTGGTCTTATCGAATATACAATGAAAAAAATAGAAACGAGGGGTGTCTAAGTGAGATTCAACATTGCATTACTTCCCGGCGATGGCGTCGGTCCTGAGGTCGCAGCCGAGGGGGTCAAGGTTCTTAAGGCGGTGGGTAAAAGACTGGGGCACGAGTTTTCCTTCCTTGATGGAGACATTGGCGGTATAGCGATTGACAAGTCTGGGGTTGCACTGACCCGGGGAACGATGGCGATGTGTAAGAGATGCGATGCTGTTCTCCTCGGGGCAGTCGGTGGTCCCAAGTGGGATGATCCGGCAGCAAATGTCCGGCCGGAAGATGGGCTTCTTGGTCTACGCAAAGGATTAAAGCTCTTTGCCAACCTGCGCCCGGTGAAAGTCCACCCCTCTCTTCTCGATTCAACTACCCTGAAGCCGGAAGCTATACGAGGTGTTGACCTCATGGTGGTGCGAGAGCTCACCGGTGGGATTTACTTCGGCAGACCAAAGAAACGGTGGCAGACTGCTACAGGGCGGAAAGCGGTAGATAGTATGCTCTACTCGGAGATGGAGATCGAGCGCATCGTCAGGGTCGGATTTGAGCTGGCCCGCACCCGGCGTAAAAAGCTGGTATCAGTGGATAAGGCTAATGTCCTGGAATCGTCCCGCCTGTGGCGACAGATCGTCGTCGAGATGTCAGCGAATTATCCCGACATAGAGCTTCAGCATATGCTGATTGACGCCTGCGCCATGAGGTTAATCCAGCGCCCTGCCGATTTCGATGTCCTCGTCACGGGTAACATGTTCGGCGATATCATTACTGACGAAGCCTCAATGCTCGCCGGCTCAATGGGAATGCTTCCCTCCGCGAGCCTCGCCGGTGTACCAAAGACGGGTGAGAGGATCTTTGGCATGTATGAGCCGATTCACGGCAGCGCCCCGCGAAGGGCAGGACAGAACATTGCCAATCCCATCGCTCAGATCATGAGCGTTGCCATGATGCTCCGCTACTCATTGGGGTTGGTTGAGGGTGCGGATGCGGTTGAAGAAGCGGTAAGCTATGCCCTGGAACAGGGTTACCGCACCTATGATATCATGGAAGAAGGCAAGAACAAGGTGGGGACACGGGAGATGGGTGATATAGTAGCGAAGAGGGTAAGTTAGGGGCAGGTAGTGTTGACACAGGTCCAGCTTTATGACACTACACTTCGCGATGGGGCTCAGCGGGAGGGTATATCCTTCACCGTGGAGGACAAGCTCCGCATTGCAAAGAAGCTCGATGAGCTTGGAGTTCACTTTATCGAGGGTGGCTGGCCGGGCTCAAATCCCAAAGATGAGGAATTTTTTTCTAAGGCCCAGAGTCTCGACCTATCCTTCGCCATCCTGGTCGCCTTTGGCAGTACAAGGCGTCCCAAAGTGGAAGCGGAAAAGGATCCCAATCTTAGCTCCCTGCTCGATGCCAAAACTGAGGTAGTAACTATTGTTGGTAAAAGCTGGGATCTCCAGGTTACCCAGGTGCTGGATACAACCCTGGACGAGAACCTGCGCATGATCGCCGACTCCATAGGCTATCTCAAATCTAAGGGGAAAAGGGTCTTCTTCGATGCGGAACACTTTTTTGATGGCTATAAGGCGAATGCCTCCTATGCTATTGAGACATTAAAAGTTGCTTCTGAAGCAGGTGCCGAATGCCTTGTCCTCTGTGATACCAACGGTGGGACGATGTCTGGAGAAATAACTTCTGCCTGCGATGCTGCTCGAAAGGCTATCGGAACCCCACTGGGCATCCATGCTCATAATGATGCCGAGCTTGCTGTTGCCAACACACTGGCTGCCATACAGGCCGGTGCTATCCAGGCTCAGGGAACAATAAACGGCTATGGAGAGCGCTGCGGCAATGCCAATCTCTGCTCTATCATCCCTGCACTCAAGCTCAAGATGGGCATCGATTGCATCAGTGATGAACAGCTTGCCAGGCTAAGCGAGGTCGCGCACTATGTCAGTGAGATTGCCAACCTAACATTTGATTCCCACCTTCCCTACGTAGGGGCCAGCGCTTTTGCCCATAAGGGCGGCCTCCACGTTGATGCCATGATGAAGTGGGGCAAGAGCTATCAGCATGTCGATCCGGCTTTGGTAGGCAACGAATTTCGAACACTCGTATCCGAGCTTTCAGGAAAGAAGGGCATTATTTATAAAGCCCGGGAACAGGGGTTGGAGTTTATTCCCGAGGGCGAAGAGGCGCGCGCCATCCTGGAACGTGTCAAAGCTATGGAGAGCCGCGGTTTTCAGTATGAGGATGCCGAAGCCTCCTTCGAGCTGCTTGTCCGTCGCGATCAGCCAGATTACCAATCACCATTCGAGCTAGTTGATTTCATGGTGGTGGTAGAGAAAAGGCGCCGCCCTTCCACGATAGAGGATAGGGAGGAGATGTTATCCGAGGCCACGGTGAAGGTTAAGGTACGTGGTGAGGTGATCCATACCGCAGCTGAGGGAAACGGTCCGGTTAATGCTCTTGATGCTGCAATGCGAAAAGCGCTTCAGTTTTTCTATCCTGAAATTAAGATAGTGCGCCTGGTGGACTATAAAGTGCGTGTCATAGAAGGGGCTGAAAGTACAGGGGCCAGGGTCAGGGTGCTCATCGAGTCGAGCGATGGGGAGCAGGAGTGGCGCACGGTCGGTAGCTCCACCAATATTATCGAAGCCAGCTGGCTGGCGCTTGCCGATAGCCTGGAGTACTGGCTACTGAGAAAAGGCTCCACGCCTTTATAAACGTAGTATCGGGATAATATTTTTCTGTTTCCTCTACATAGCGCTTTGTATGATAGGGCGACAAAGTAACATCGGTTTGCCCAGCGGTATTATATACGTGGTCTTTACATAATCCCATAAAACCTGTGAGGGCTGGGGAAGGCATAAAGACTCCCCCTTGTATTCTCTTTCGATCTTCTTCTGGCGATAGTCTTCTCAAGAGACTTTTCTCCCCTTTCCCTTGGGGGAGGAAGTTTGACTGCTGATCCCTCTTTCTCGGGACAAAGTATGAGATTACTTTCCAATGAGATTGGCGCTGGCCTCGGTGGTGACGATATGAAATATCTCCTTGAGCGGGAGGCCATGCTCCTCGGCGAGACGGCGGCAATCCTCATACTCAGGGGAGATGCCGACTATTTCTCCATGAAGGCGCTTCACCTTTACCGCTACCCGTCCAAGGCTTGAATCTACCTTGACTTCCTCCCGCGAAGCGTAGTGGCGTAGTACCGGCTGTACTCGCAAGCCAATGGTGGAGGTTTCACGGAGGAGTGTCTCTACAACCTGCCCCTCGGCAGCAGGAGGGGCGAGGACGCTGAGCATCACCGCAGGACGGTTCTTCTTCATCTGTATTGGGGTGAACCAAACATCCAGGGCGCCCTGCTCAAAGAGGCGATCCATTATATAACCAAGAAGCTCAGGGCTCATGTCGTCGATGTTGGTCTCCAGTAGCAGGATTTTTCGTTCTTCGCCACTCGCTTCGTCGTCCCCATGCTCCTCCTCTATCTTTTCCCCCAGCCAGAGGGGCAGCACATTGGGGATGGCGGTTGTTTCGCAGGCCCCGACGCCATAGCCAATTCTCTGGAGGGATATGGTGGGGCGCTCAAATGAGGCCAGGGTGGTGACGATTGCCGCCCCGGTAGGGGTAACAAGCTCCATATCACGGTCAGGTGTTGGTCTGATCGGGGCACCCGACGAAACCATGAGCTCTAATGTTGCCGGCGCGGGAATGGGGATAATGCCATGCCGGGTTTCGACGGTGCCGGACCCGGAAGGTAACGGGGACGAAAAGAGGGCCTCGACCCTAAGATGGTCAAGCCCAATTACCGCACCAACTATGTCGATGATGGCATCGATAGCCCCAACCTCGTGAAAATGGACCTCGGCTATTGGGATGCAATGTACCCTTGCCTCCGCTTCAGCAAGGCGCTTGAAGATAAGCATGCTCCTTTCTTTTACATGCTGGTCAAGACTGCTTTTTTGGATCAGATCGATAATATCATTTAGACAACGCTGTTCAGAGGTTCTCCCCTCCAAATTAACCGTTGCCTGGGTTCCGGTTATGACACCCCGCTTCATCGGCTGGGCGTATATTCTGTAGCCGGTGATGGGGAGCCTGGCAAGCTCTGCAGTTAAAAGGTCTAGGGAGAGCCCGCAGTCCAAGAGTGCTCCCAATATCATATCTCCGCTGAGGCCGGAGTAACAGTCGAGATAGCCGACTTTCAAAACTCTCTCCTTTTGCGCCCTTTTCGGGATGGGTCTTTACTTTTAATCGTGTGTCTCATAAGGTCGGAGAGGCACTATCCAGATGTGAGCCATTTCTGCCCCCGGGGCGATAACCGGCGAGGTCTAGAGTGACATATGTATAACCCAGGTCATGAAGCTCTGCTATCACCCGAAGCCTTGTTTTTTCATCGGCAAAGAGCGGCATGTCATTGGGGCTTGCCTCTATACGGGCTATAGGGCCGTGGTGGCGCACACGGAATTGTGTGAACCCCAGTTTATACAGTGACTGCTCAGCCTTATCGATGAGGGCAAGCAGGTCGAGCGTAATCGGGGTGCCGTGGGGGAGGCGGGTGGCGAGGCAGGGCGAGGACGGTTTTTCCCAGTTATGGAGGCCCATGTTTCGAGATAGGGCGCGAATCTCTTCCTTAGTGAGGCCAACCTCAAGCAGGGGGCTGCGGACACCCAATTCCACAGCAGCCTTTCTCCCGGGGCGAAAATCGCCCTGGTCATCGTAGTTAGTGCCGTCAAGAATGAAAGCTAACCCCTTTTCATTAGCGATGTTTTTCAATCGTTGGCAAAGCGCCCGCTTGCAGTAGTAGCAGCGCTGAGGATCGTTGGCTACAAAGGATGGATCTTCAAGCTGATTGGTATCAATAATGACATAGCGGAGACCAAGACGTAGTGCCAGAGATTCTGCCTGGCTTATCTCTACGGGCGTGAAAATAGGCGAACGAGCGGTGACTGCCAGTGACCGCTCGCCGAGAATCTCATGGGTTAGGGAAGCCAGGAGCGTGC
>JAAXQM010000266.1 GCA_012974295.1 Dehalococcoidales bacterium | reverse complement strand
CTTCTACAGTGATGCCATAGAAATAATTAAGGTGAGCGCGATATTTAGCCTCACCGATGAGCCGGCAGAACTCCTCTCCCTGAAGTTCGAGGGGGGCTTTGCCGTGGAAGAGAAGTGAGATCACTTCTTCTTCAGGAACGAGATTATCAACCTCAGCCAGCAGCCGCTCAGCAAGGAGCAACCAATCAAAGGCTTCGTTGGCGATAAGATAGCGATAATCCCGGCCGTTATAGCTCTCCTCAGATACAGTCCACCGCTCTATTGCCTCAAGGAGGGCAATATACCAGTGCTCCCCCCGGATAATCGACTCCCTCAGATAGCGAATGGCTTCGTTATCGCCAGAAACGCCAGTATCCCCGAAGGGTTGTAGCTGATCCTTCATACCATTCTCACTATCTCCAGCAGATCGGTGATATCCGAAAACACCTTAGAGATTTCGCTATTTCTAACTAGATCACTGACCGCAGCACTTTTTATATTTCTTGCCGCTGCCACAGGGACAGGGATCGTTGCGCCCCAGCTTATTGCCCGCCGTCCCTACCACAGCTGGCTCCTTACGCTTTACCGCCTCTGCCATCGGTGATGGAGGGGGTGCTTTCTCCTTGGATATGCACTACACCGTGCTCGATGCCGGCAAGCAGGTTCTGGAACATTTCCTGTCCCTCCTGCTTGTACATAATCAGCGGGTCCCTTCCCCCCACAGCCTTCAGCCCGATGCCCTGGCGCATATTATCCATAACGGTCAGGTGTTCCACCCATTGGCGATCGATGGTGCGCAGCATCACCAATCGCTCCAATATCCTCATGTTCTCAGGACCAACCTCTTGCTCACGCTCCTCATAGAGTGAGAGGGCATGCTCTTTGAGCCGCTCTTCGATCTCACCCCGGCTCATCTGGGGGAGTGCACCGGCATTTAAGCTCGGTGGTAAGGGTAAAATTGTGCCTAGTTCGTTTATCAGGCCTTCGATGTCCCAATCCCCAACATGATCGCCGGCTAGGTAAGAGGAGATGAGATGCTGAATCTCATCATTAATCATGGACTGTATATTCGCCTTTATGTCGGCACCGCTTAGAATCTTCCTTCGCTCGCTGTAGATCACCTCGCGATGCTTGTTCACCACATCGTCATAGTCTACCAGGTGCTTCCTGATATCGAAATTATAGCCTTCGATCCTGGTCTGAGCACCCTCAATGGCCTTGCTTACCATAGAATTCTCAATGGGAATGTTCTCATCGATATGGATTCGTTCCATCAATCCCTTGACCCTGTCGCCACCGAAGCGACGCACCACATCGTCCTCGAGCGATATATAGAATCGGGAGCTTCCCGGATCGCCCTGGCGCCCGGCACGACCACGGAGCTGATTATCGATACGCCTCGCTTCATGGCGTTCGGTGCCAATGATGTGTACCCCGCCCATGGTTAATACCTTTTCGTTCCTATCCTGCCATTCCTTGTCGTCCTGACCGTCAGGTCTTCCGCCTAATATTATGTCAACACCACGTCCCGCCATATTAGTAGCTACGGTAACTGCTCCCGGCTGGCCTGCCTGAGCGATAATTGCCGCCTCCTTCTCGTGGCGCTTGGCGTTTAGGACCTGATGGGGAATCCCTTTCTTCTTCAGCATCTCGCTCAGATGCTCTGACTTCTCGATGGAGACAGTGCCCACCAGAACAGGTCGCTCATTAGAGTGGTATTCTTCTATCTCCCGAGCCACGGCACGGAACTTGGCCTCCTCATTCTGGTAGATCTGATCGGCATCATCGCTGCGCTTCATCGGCTTATTAGTAGGAATAATTACTACCTCAAGCTTATAAATCTTGTGGAATTCCTCGGCCTCGGTGACCGCGGTTCCGGTCATGCCGGCAAGCTTCTCATAAAGGCGGAAGTAGTTCTGAAAGGTGATGGTGGCCAGGGTTATATTTTCCCGCTGCACCTGAACGCCCTCTTTCGCCTCTATGGCCTGGTGAAGCCCCTCAGAGTAACGACGACCATGCATCATTCGACCGGTGAACTCGTCAATGATGATCACCTGCCCGTTCCTCACCACATACTCGCGGTCCCTGCGAAAGAGGATATTAGCCTTCAGAGCGCTTTCCAGATAGTAACGAAGATGGGAATGGGCGGCGTTCTCCCAGAAATCATGGATATCTAGTAGCCGAGCTATCTTCGTATGCCCATCCTCGGTCAGCTCCACCGTTTGCTCCCGTTCTTTCACGTTATAATCCACTCCCTCGAGCAACTGTGGAACCAATCTGGCAAAATCCTTATACTTTTCCGCTGCCTCCACATTCTGTGGACCGCTGATAATCAGGGGAGTTCGCGCCTCATCGATAAGGATATAGTCCACCTCGTCTACGATGGCATAATGAAGGGGACGCTGCACGCACTGGGAGAGATCGACGACCATGTTATCCCTGAGATAATCGAAACCAAACTCGTTATTGGTACCGTAGGTGATATCCGCCTCATACGCCTGGCGGCGGGTAACCGGCCTCAGGTACCGCCATGCCGTATCCTCAGATTCATGATCGGGGTCAAAGATGAAAGAGGATTCATGCTGAATAGTGGCCACAGAGAGACCGAGGAGATGATAGACGGGTCCCATCCAGTGGCAGTCCCTTTTCGATAGATAATCGTTTACCGTGACAACGTGGGCACCTTTTCCGGTAAGTGCGTTGAGGTAAGCCGGGAGAGTAGCCACCAGGGTCTTACCCTCGCCGGTCTTCATCTCGGCGATCTTACCCTGGTGCAGTATGATGCCCCCTACAAGCTGGACATCGAAGTGGCGCTGGGATAGGGTGCGCCATGCTGCCGCCCGAACCGCAGCGAAGGCCTCGGGAAGAAGCCCGTCTGGCGTTTCGCCATTCTCTAGTCGATCCTTGAATGTATCGGTTTTGAGGCGAAGCTCATCGTTGGAGAGGGATTCATACTGTGACTCAAGCGAGTTGATGTGATCTATAATGGGCGAAAGACGTTCTACTTCCTTCTCATTGGACCCCACAAGGCTGCCAATCCATTTGAACATTCTCATTCACCACCGATTATTCTCTTGGCCTCCTCCACCCTCGATTCCCAAACTGCAACCTTTACCTCCCCCATACCATCAACGGTAAAAGCATGGACCGACGTGGCGGCGTCTGACTTTAGAATACAAGGTATGCCATTGCTCTCTAATAGGCCCTTAATGACATGGGCTTCCATCTCACCGGAGGCGCTGAATACATCAACTAATTTTTCATCCATCTTAACCCCTTACTCGAACATTGCCCCTACTGAGAGACCTGCGTGGATACGGTGAATTGCCTCTCCAAGGAGCGATGCCATGGAGAGAACAGTTATCTTTTCGTTTCTTTTACTCTCTTGTATGGGTATAGTATCGGAAACAACTACTTCTTTAATCGGGCTATTTGTAATCCTTTTACTGGCGGAGCGGGAGAAGACGGGATGAGTACAACAGGCATAGACATTAGTGGCCCCAGCTTTCCGTAAAGCGGCTGCAGCAGTGACCAGTGAGCCTGCAGTATCGATTTCATCGTCTATCAGGAGGGCCTGCATTCCAGCGACAGCGCCAATGATATTGAGGGTCTCTGCCTTGTCAGCATTGCCCACCCTGCGCTTCTCGATAATTGCCAGCGGAGTACTAAGCCGCTCGGCGAGGTCGCGTGCACGCTTTGAAATACCTATATCGGTAGCGACCACTACCAAATTCTCTAGGGCTTTGGTTTCGAAATAGTCGCCCAACATGTATAATGCGGTCAATTCATCCACCGGGATGGTGAAAAAGCCCTGAATCTGCCCGGCGTGAAGGTCCACTGTCAATACACGATTAGCCCCGGCTACCGTAATCATATCGGCGACCAGCCGTGCCGTTATCGGCACCCTTGGCTGATCCTTCTTATCTGTACGGCCATAGCCGAAATAGGGAATTACCGCGGTGATACGAGCTGCCGAAGCCCGCCTCAAGGCATCGAGCATGATGAGCAGCTCCATAAGGTTTTTATTCACAGGGGATGATATCGGCTGGATAACGTAGACATCTCTCTCCCTCACATTTTCCATGATCCGTACAAAAATATTCTCATTGGTAAATTCAAAGACCTCAGCCTGCCCCAAAGGCATATCTAGGTAGTCGCAGATTCCTTGAGCCAGAGCCGGGTGAGCATTTCCGGTGAAGACCTTCAGTTCATCGATCAAAGTTCCTCCTTTTCAGATCATTTGCCCTTAAATCGGGCTTCCCTTTTCTCTATAAACGCGTTCACTCCCTCACGATGATCCTCGGAGCTAAGTGCCAGTGCCTGGCAGGCGGCCGACTGCTCCAGCGCTGCCTCGAGGTCTGTATCAAGCGCCTTATAGGCCATCATCTTTGACATCTGCACGGCCAGCGGGGGATTATTAGCTATCTTCCGTGCCAGCTCCATACTATCTCTTTCCAGGTTATCTGCAGGAACAAGCTTGTTTAGCACCCCGATACGTTGTGCCTCCTCCGCTTCAAGGAAATCCCCGGTGAACAGAAACTCAAGCCCCCTGCCTAGCCCCATGAGACGAGTGTAGAGCCATGTGCCCCCACCACCGGGTATAAGGCCAACCCTTACAAAACCGTTCCTGAACCTGGACTTCTCTGATCCCACTCTCATATCACAGGCAAAGGCAAAATCGCAGCCGGCGCCTACGGCAACACCGATCGGCGCCGGAACAGAAGACCTTACCGGCGCCGGTAAGGACCATTACCCTCACGTCATCATCTTGGACTATTTCATCTATCGCTACTGCCATCTCCTGCAGCATCAGAGTATTTAAAGCATTCATCTTATCAGGACGGTTCAAGGTAATAGTGGCAATATGCTCATCTTTGTTAAGAGTAATGGTCTCAAAGCTCACGGATATCCCCCCTCATTGTGTCAGCTCGTAACGTTTAATTCTAGCATAAATACATAGTGTTTGCCTTTCATAGCGAACAATAATTTACTTATCCATACTCTCCAGCGCAGTCCGTGCTGCCTCTGTCTCCGCCTGCCGTTTGCTATTACCACGCCCTGTTGCAATTATTCTACCGTCTACTATCACCTCGATAGTAAACTCCTTGGCATGGTCCGGACCGTCTTCCTTGATAGTTCGATAAATGGGAGCAGTATGATGCCTTGCTTGGATAATCTCCTGAAGCTGAGATTTATGGTCTGCAATAAGCTTTTCGTCGGCAGCTTTCCCAATCTCATCGGTGAAAAGTCTGAGGATAAAATTCCTACAAGCGTCATAACTATGATCAATCAAGATGGCCCCAATTACCGCTTCAAAGACTCCCGCCAGGATGGACTGCTTGGTGCGTCCTCCACTGGTCTCCTCGCCACGCCCGAGATAAAGGTAATTACCAAGCCCCAGGGATCTGGCTAACCTGGCCAGGGTTTCCGTGCGCACCAGGGCCGCCCGCAGCTTGGTCATTCCTCCCTCCGAAAGATGGGGGAAATCCTTATATAGCTTCTCTGCGATAACAAAGCTGAGAAGGGAATCACCAAGGAACTCTAGTCGCTCATTGGACGGCAGGTCAAAGTCGGGATTTTCGTGGAGATAAGAGCGGTGAACAAGGGCTTTCTTTAGGAGAGCAGGGTCTTTGAAAACGATATTAAGCGTATCCTGTAAATCGGCTAACTCAGACAATATTCAACTCCCCCATCACCATAGTTATACAACCTCGATTTGTCAAGGTAAGCATGATATAATCGTGTCTCATGGAGAACCTGGATTTTGAAATGCGCCGGTGCCTGCCCGCAGAGCTTATTGCCTTTCTTCACATCGCTGGAGAGAAAGCGGGAGCACAAGAGCAAAAGCTATATCTTGTCGGAGGGGCGGTACGCGATCTTCTTCTGCATCGTCCCATTCTGGACTTGGACCTGGTAGTGGAGGGCGACGCCCCATACCTTGCCCGCCAGCTTGCTAAGAGTGACAGGATGGGTGAAGAGAAGGGCAAAGGTGAAGGGCGGGTGACAGTTCACCGTCAATTTGGTACGGCAAAGTTCCGCCGCGGAGGATTAAACATTGATGTAATCACGGCGCGTTCCGAAATATATTCCCAACCTGGAGCCTTGCCTACGGTGCAGCCGGGAACGATCCAGGATGACCTTCTCAGGCGGGACTTCTCGATAAATGCTATGGCTATTGACCTGAGCCCGGCCTCTTTTGGTCAGTTACTTGATCCCCACGGTGGTTGGAATGACCTGGAGCAAAGAAGAAACGTGCGAATCCTTTATGAACGTAGCTTCATTGATGATGCTACCAGAATTCTTCGCGCTATTCGCTATGAAAAGAGGCTTGGCTTGACGCTGGAAAAGAATACTGAGCGGCTGCTCCGCGAGCACATTTCGATGCTGGACACCATAAGCGGAGATAGGATAAGGCATGAGCTGGAGCTTATCCTGAAAGAGGATATTCCCGAGCAAATCCTGGAACGCGCTGAAGTGCTGGGGGTGCTTCAACAGCTTCACCCATCCCTGAGAGGTAATGGATGGGTGGCAGAGCGGTTTCGTAAGGCTCGCCAGAAGGCGATAGCCGATTCCGCCCTTTATCTGTTACTACTCACATGCCATTTCAGCGAGGCGGATATTGAGCACCTCATCGCCCGCCTGAAGATAGTGGGCGAATTGGGGCGAAATATGCGGCAGGTGCCTCGTCTAACGGAGGTCCTTCCCTCCTTAGACGATAACGCTCTGCCTCCCAGTGGTATTTACCGTTTACTGAAGCGCTATCACCCTAAGACGATCGCCGCCTGTTCCCTTGCCAGCAACTCTGCGATAATTCGTTCCAACCTGGAAAGATATCTAAATCATATATGTTATGTCAAGCCTCTCATGGATGGGGAAGACCTAATAAATATGGGGGTAAAGCCCGGGCCTCGTCTGGGCAGCATGCTTGAGACACTTCGAGAAGCAAGGCTGAACGGGCAGGTAATCACGAAAGAAGATGAGGAGGCCCTGGTGCGACAATTAATGAGGAATCACTGAGCAAAGGTGGGCTGGATGAAGAGGGCGACTGATCGAAAAAAAACGAGACGGGATTAGGCCGCTGAAAAAGAAGTGCAGGATACTTCATGCCGGGGGTATTGGGGTGTCCCCCAGTCATAAAAATCCCACCAATTAACTCCCCTTCAGCCATGCTGCTACTTCTTCAGAAATCTGACGAGATGGGCCGCTTTTTACCATGCATTGGGGTACCGATCCCAGGAAGGCAGCACCGTAGTATTTCGATTTGATTCTGCGGTCAAGTACCACTATCGCCCCTCGGTCGCTCCTGGTGCGTATTAAGCGTCCGAATCCCTGTTTGAACCTTAGAACGGCCTGAGGTAGGGAATATTCATTAAAGGGGTTATCGAAAAGCTCGGAGCGGGCAACGAATACCGGATCGGTAGGTACATTGAAAGGGAGTCTTGCCATCACCAGCACGCTAAGTGACTCGCCCACTATATCGATACCCTCCCAGAAGCTTGCGGTACCCAGGAGCACTGCTCGGGGATTGGCTTTGAAAGCCTGGAGAAGCTGTCGGGGGGAACCATCCAAGCCCTGCCCCAACACAAGGATGTCCTCCCCCTGGAGTGGCGTACGGATCGCCTCAACGCTTGCCCGCAGCGCCGCATGGGAGGTGAAAAGAGCGAGAGTTCTTCCCCCGGTAGTACGGCAAAGATCGATTAAAACTCGCTCTACTGCCTGCTGATATCCTGACCGGCCTGGCTCGGGGATGTCATCCGGGATATATACCAGAGCAGCATTCATGTAATCGAAAGAGGACCCCAGAAGCAGTTCTCCGGTGTCTTCAAGTCCCAGCCTCCCCTTGATATATTCGAAATGGCCCTCAGTGCTTAACGTAGCGCTGGTGAGTACCACGCATTCCTTCAGAGAGAAGAGATACTCCTCCAGTACCTGCCCCACGTAAAGCGGTGCTGCGCACAGGGCAAGGATATCGCCCCTCAAAGAGAGCCAGAAGATCATTTCGACTTTTTCGCTATCCCCGTCCCCCTGTTCATAGACCGCGGATTTTATCCGCTGGCACAGCTCCCCTCCTCGAAATATTATGGATGAGAGCTCGACTGTAAGATTCTCATAGTCCAGAATATCGGATAGCGGCTCAATCATAGCGTAAAGACGATTAAGCCCGGAATCGATTTCCGTCAGTGCAAGGCTCAGGTTCTCCTCGGCGAGTGCCACTTTGCTCCACTCCGGCTGGCGGTACACCTCTTTGGTAAGGCGTAATCGACGCTCATACGTTCCATAACCCTCAGTATGAGTTTCCAGGATACGCCAGAGGACGTCGAAGAACTCGAGCACACGGTCATGGCCATGTTCGACACTACGACGAATGCTTTGAGCTAACTCCTCTACCTCTTTTTTATGGGATGGCGAAACTGAGCTTCCTCTGAAGTGGCCATTCAGTTCGAAAAGAAGTCCAATATAATGCTCACCCCCTACACCTTCACTTTTTTCGCTTAAGAGATTTAGATAGTCGCGCACGTCGCGTTCCCTGACCTCAAAGCCCCATTGCTCCGTTGCATCCTCCTCAAGATGGTGCGCCTCATCGATGATGACATGGCTATAGTCAGGTAGAACATTGCTCCCGGTGGCAATCTCAGAGAGTAAAAGGGCATGATTCGCAACAATGAGATGAGCCCCTTCCGCCTTTCGTCTCGCATGATAAAGGAAGCATTGCCCTTGCTTCTGATAAGGGCAACGGACTCCAAGGCAGCTTTCCCCTTGGGCATAAACCCGACTCCAGGTAGAGAGCTCCTCTCCTCTAAGACTTAGTTCTGCCCTATCCCCGGTCTGGGTAGTTGCCAGCCAAACCAGGGTACGCAATAGAAGCTTTACCTCCGCCATGGATAGAGCCTGGCTTCTTCTTAGTAAATTCCATCGTCTGAGACAGAGATAATTATTTCGTCCTTTAAGCTGCGTATAACGGAGGGACCCTTGTTCCAGCGCTCTTACAAGGTCGGGGATGTCCTTGCTTATCAATTGCTCTTGTAGATTAATAGTGTTTGTAGATATAACCACAGGAACACCATTTTCAAGGGAGAAAAAGATAGCCGGCAGGAGATAGGCGATAGACTTGCCAGTTCCAGTACCTGCCTCTACAATAAGGCGATTGCCTTCGTTCAGCGCTCCCCCTACAGCTTGCATCATCGTCACCTGCTCAGGTCGATACTCGAATTGGGAAAGAGATCGCGCTACAGGGCCCTCGCTTCCTAATATTCCGGTCAATTCATCCAAATCTAAAGGTTTCCGCTCTGAAGTGGGGATGAGTCGCTCTTCCCGCTCTCTACCGATGATAACGATAGGTAATTCACCGACTTGAGCGAAGACATTCCCTAACTTCTCCCCTGATATATGGCGAAAGAGATAAGACAGGGGCCAGTCTATCTCCCCGCTCAGCCGATCAAGCTCAGCAATAATAGAGAGAGGGAGAGATCTGGCTCTATCGAGAAGCGCTAGGAATACATCCTTGGCCAGTGTCGCGTCCGCAAGAGCGCGGTGATGAATAGAAGATGAAATGCCCAGCTCCTCAGCTATTGCAGAGAGTCGATAATCAGGAAGTGATGGCAGCAGGATAGTGGCCAGCTCAAAAGTATCAAACACTCTGTTTTGTAGACTAACCCCCTTTTCGAAAAGGAAACTGAGATCGAATGCAATACTCTGCCCTATAATTGGATAATCACCGAGAAAGGAGATAAGAGCATCGAGACCTACCGCCAGCGGTGGAGCAGCCTCTACCTCACGGTTGGTGATCCCGGTTAGTATTTGAATATGGTAGGGTAATGTGTGATAAGACCTCACCATAGTATGAAAGGTGTCTACGACATCGT
This sequence comes from Dehalococcoidales bacterium, assembly GCA_012974295.1. Taxonomy (GTDB): domain Bacteria; phylum Chloroflexota; class Dehalococcoidia; order E44-bin15; family E44-bin15; genus JAAXQM01. Next base: position 582 of record JAAXQM010000266.1, on the reverse strand, counting down.
CTCCACAAAACTTAACCGCTCCGATCTCGACAATATCATCACTAGACGGGTCCAGCCCCGTGGTCTCTAGGTCAAGGGAAACAAAGGTTTCATACACTAGAATATCCTGTAAAACTCGTTTCGGTTGTGGTAACTCTAGCTACCATATCCATAGATCGTGCTATGCAAATCATTTTCATTCCTGCCAGCGCCGCCATAGTAGCCACAGCATTATGGCACTCACGATAACAGCTGCGATACTAACACCGATGATAACCCATCCCCACCATGGCATCCCGGTCCACGTGTCCCACCAGGTGTCCCAATAGCGAGGTACTAACTGCCACCCCTTATGTATTACGTAGACACCGATGAATGTCTTCGGCAACCGTCCTGCAATGGTGGCCATCAGGAATTTCCAGTAGGGAAACCGTACTGCTCCAGCAGCGATGCCGGCGATGTCGAAGGGAAGTGGGGTAAGGGAGAAAAGAAATATGGTCGCAGTCCCGTAACGCTTCATCCAGCTCTCTGCTATTCTATATAACTTTGACTGCTTTGGGGAGATGAATACCGCCCCAGCATAGCCGGCAAGGTATGCGGTAG
>JAAXQM010000068.1 GCA_012974295.1 Dehalococcoidales bacterium | reverse complement strand
GGCTACGGTAATGATGATTTCGTTACGGACCGCCAGATAGACTATTACGCCGCTCGGGCCAGAGGCGGGACAGGTCTCTTAATCACCGGCCTGGTATTGCCATCGAGTATGGGCAAGCCACTTCCGGGGCGGATGGGGATATACCACGATAGATTTATCCCCGGCCTTCGCCAGCTTGCCGATGTTGCGCATACTGAGGGGGCGAAGATTGCTATGCAGTTGAGCCTGCAGTATTTCTGGGCACCGGGCGAAGGCGCCGCTGTTGCAGAGGTCGCGGCTTCGGAAGTTGCCACCCGCCGTGGCTCTCAACCCAGGGCGCTCAACTTAGCAGAGATTCACCAGATTATCGAGGAATACAGCGAAGGGGTTCGCCGGGCGCGAGAAGCTGGCTTCGATGCCATTGAGTTTCACTGCGGCATAGGTTATCTAATTAGCCGTTTTCTTTCTCCCCGTACCAACAATCGAACTGACGAATATGGAGGCTCTCTGGAGAACAGGATGCGGTTTCTTCTCGAGATTATCGCCATATCAAAAAAGAAGGCTGGAAGCGATTATCCGCTGATATGCAGAATCTCTGCGGACGAGTTCATGGAAGGTGGTCATACCCTGGAGGATACCAAGAAGATAGCTCCGATTTTAGAGGGAGCCGGAATTCATTGCTTTGATATAGGGGCGGGGTGGCATGAATGCCGAACTCCACTGGTTCACATGTCAGTGCCCAGAGGTAACTTTGTATATCTCGCCGAGGAGATGAAAAAGGTGGTGAATGTTCCGGTAGTCGCCGCATATCGCATCAATGACCCTATCCTGGCAGATAAAATCATTGCCGATGGGAGGGCCGACCTCATTGGCATGTGTCGTGCTCTCATTGCCGACCCGGATCTCCCCAATAAGGCCATGGAGGGGAGATTTGACGATATCAGGCCATGCATTGCCTGTGGGCACTGTCTGGACGCAGTAATGTTAGGTGCTCCGCTTGCCTGCGCCGTGAATCCCGAAGTAGGCAAAGAGGCACAGTGCACAAGTGAAAAGGCGAAAAAACCTAAAAAGGTATTTATCATCGGTGGTGGTCCGGCCGGTATGGAGGTCGCGGCGGAGGCTGCAAGGCGGGGTCACCGGGTCACCCTCTTTGAAAAGGGAGATCGGCTGGGAGGAAACCTTCTCCTGGCTGCGGTTCCGTCATATAAATGGGAGTTGAGCAATCTGACTAATTACCTGGAAACACAGCTCAAGAAAAGTGGTGCCCAAATCAAGCTAAACCAGGAAGTGAGTGAAGAGACCATTGCTCAGGGTAAACCAGATGTCGTTGTCATTGCTACGGGGGCAATACCACGCATCCCGGATATTCCCGGTATTGACGGTGGGAATGTGGTTACCGCACTGGAGGTACTCGGAGGTAAGAAGGAAGTTGGGGATCGAGTGGTGGTTGTGGGGGGTGGTATGATCGGCTGTGAGGTTGCCGAGCATCTTGCTGAGGAGGGCAAACAGGTAACCGTTGTAGAGATGCTGGAGCGCATTGGGACCGATATAGGTATGACCACCCGCTGGGTGATTATGCAGCGACTGAGGAATGCTAAAATCAAGTTGGTAACTAAAACGAAAGCGGAGGAGTTCACCGACAAAGGGGTGGAAACGAATCGTGATGGGATTAAGGAATTCTTTGCTGCGGATAGCATAGTGCTTGCAATGGGACTGGTTTCTCAAAATGAGCTTTACCGCAGGCTAGAGGTAAAAGGAATAAAGTGCTATTCCATTGGTGATTGTAACGAAGCTCTGAAAATATTACAAGCTATAGAGGATGGGCACCGCATCGCCGGGGAGATTTAGAAAGCTTCTAAAAAGGCAGATGCCACATCGGTATTAGTAACTACCTCCTAATTCCCTGTTATTGTTATGATACTGCTGAAAAAAAGGTACAGGATACTTCCCGCCGGGTGACCCCCAATTTTAAAGTCCACCAAGATTGGGGGGCTAGGGGGTTAACTGAGACTATTTCAGCAATCTCGGTAAATTCAAAATATGCTTATCGACCTACATACGCATACATTACCCTTGTCTGACGACAGCGAGCTGACACCGGACGAGCTGATCGAACATGCGAAGAGCGCCGGTCTCGACGCTATCTGCCTCACCGAGCATGATGCTTTCTGGAACGATGATGATATCGCGGCGTTGTGCCGCAAACACGATTTCCTCGTTCTTCCCGGAGTGGAGATAAACACCGAAGAGGAACATCTGCTGGTCTTCGGGCTAAAAAAGTGGATACTTGGCATGACCCGTGCCGCTTTTGTCATGGACTTGGTGGAGAGGGCAGGTGGTGTGGTAATCGTTGCACACCCATTCCGCCGCAGGATACTTAAAAGTGAAGACCCTGAGAATAGACGGTACCACAGAGAGCTCAACCGCTCCTGTGAAAATCCATTTTACGGGACGGTAGATGCGGTAGAGGTTTCAAATGCCCGCGGTTCGGAGAGGCAGAACGCCTTCTCCAGGGAACTCGCCCAGCGATTGAAGCTCAGGGAGGTTGCCGGAAGCGACGCCCATAAAACTAAAGATATTGGTCGAGTCGCCACCTTTTTCGAGAGGGAAGTTAGCACTATTGAAGAGCTAATCGCAGAACTCAAAGCGGGGAGATTTCGCGCGGCAGACCCCGGTGAAATCCAGGCGAACCTCAAGCATCTAGAGGCTCGGCTCTAAGCCAGGTGACAGGAAGGCCAGGGGCGTCATTAGGCGCATAGCTCGGCGATTAAAATATCAAGAGCTTGCTCGCCTTTCCATAACCCTCTTTTTATTGACAGGTCAGTCTCGAGGAGCTTGCGGTAAATCTGTTCCAATCTACTCATAGAATAGCGCCGCCCCTGTTCCATAGCCTTATTTAGGACGAAATCTGAGGAGATGCCTAACTTAGCTCTAACTTCACCGGGAGATAAATTCTGTAAGATAAGCTCTTTTACCTGAATCAGTAGACGAAGCTGTCTGGTGATCATGAACAGCAGATAGGGCGCGGTATCACCCTCTTCCAGTAACTGGTGTAATAGTGGTGCTGCCCTTGCTGCCTGGCCTTCGATGAGGGCATCTACCATAGTGAATACACTGGCCTCCCGAGTATAACTCACAACCGTCTGAACGTCCTCCACCTCGATGCGTCGCCCCGCGGTGTACAGGAGCAACTTCTCGATCTCGCTGGCTAACACCCACAGGTTCTCTCCCACCAATGAAGCGAGCAGTTTCACAGCCTCTGGTGTGATCGCACCATTCCCTTCTTTAATACGCTCCCGGATCCATATTGCTAGCGTTGTCCCCCTGAGAGGGGGGAACTCCTTCACAGAGGCCAACGGTGCCAGAGACTTGAGCAACGCGTTCCCCTTCTTTATGAGACCATCCACCAGAATGAGCACTGTGCTCGGCGGTAAATCGCCAACCTTTTTATTAAACTCTCCCCAGTTCCCATCACCCCCTTTTTTAAGTTTCCCCGTATCACCATCAAAACGTGCTAATAGTCCCTCAATTATGATGAGACGGTGCGAGCCCAGAAAGGGAAGTGCAAGGCATGCATCCATAAGCTGGTTAATGCCCAACTGTTTCGCTTCAAAGACGGTGGTATTGGATGCCAGAGACTCCCGATCGCCGAGGCTATCCTTGATTAGCTTCAGCTCTGACCGGAGCGAAAACTCATTGGGACCGAAAAGTATATGGATCATTTCGTTTTCCCACCCTTTATAAAAGCTTAGAAAATTGGGTGCACTGCTACCCGAATTGAGGTGGGTAAGATAGAGTGCTATGTAACACCAGGATTCACCATATGCGCTTCTCTTGCCCCGTTATTCTACAGCATATCCCGATGCTCGACCACACCTCTTTACTGTAGAGACAGCTGAAAAGAGGTGCCGGATACTTCCTGCCGGGGGACTGGGGGTGTCCCCCAGTATTAAAAAGTCCCCCAATCTTGGGGGACATAGGAGGTTGATTAATATCATTTCGCCAGACTCCCGTAGTATAAGTGATTAGTCTGGAGACATTATTTATGATATGGTATGAGAGTCGTTACTGAAAAAGAGGTACAGGATACTTTCTGTCGGGGATCTGGGGGTGTGCCCCAGCTTTAAAAAGTCCCCCAAGATTGGAGGACTTCGGGAGTTGCTTGAGACTATACTAGCATTCTCTAAGAGGACCGAGTTAGAATTAGGCTACAATATTCAAGTTCATTTGACCCTCGAAAAAGAGGTGCAGGACTCTTCCTGCCGGGGGGTCTGGGGGTGTCCCCCAGTTTTAAAAATCCCCCAAGATTGGGGGATATAGGGGGTTGATTAAGACTATTTCGATAATCTCTTTATTAACACAACGGTAAATCACATCAAGAACGGGAGAAGTCTATAAAATGGAGATCGGGATCATTGGGCTGCCAAAGAGCGGGAAAACAACCTTGTTCAATACCCTTACCAGGGGCAAGGCGGAGATAGGCGCCTATGCCACAGAGCTACCGAACGTAGGTATCGCCAAGGTTCCAGACCCGCGGATCGATGGTCTGGACGGAATATTCCATGCCAAAAAAAAGGTGCCTGCAGAGGTGAAATATGTCGATGTCGCCGCACATACAAAGGGGGAATTGAGCGGCGTGTTTCTAACCCACCTCAGCCAGACAGACGGCCTGCTCCATGTGGTGCGCGCCTTTGCGGACGATAACGTGCCTCACATAGAGGGAAGCATTGATGCGGATAGGGATGTCAAGCTCCTCGACCTCGAACTCACTTTCTCCGATCTCTCTATCATCGAGAACAGACTGAAGAAAATAGATAGCTTACTTAAGAGAGCAAAGGCCAACGAGCGAGATGCCTTTTCTAAGGAGCAGGCACTCCTTGCAAGGATCCAGACAACCTTGGAGGGTGATGTACCCATCCGTGAGCAAGAGCTGACCGAGGACGAGAGAAAAGCCATATCTGGCTACCAGTTTCTAAGCGCCAAGCCACTCCTCATAGCGTTTAATGTCGGGGAGGAAAGACTTCCCCAGGCTACCTCCCTTGAAGAAGAGTGGCGAAAAAAATATCGGCGTCCACATGTTGACGTCGCCGTCCTGTGCGGAAAGCTGGAGATGGAGCTGGTCCAGCTAGATGAGGCCGATGCCCGGGAGTTTCGCTCTACGATGGGTATGGCGGAGACGGCGCTAAACCGGATTATTGGTTTGTGCTACGAGCTCCTCGGGTACATTTCGTTCTTTACGGTGGGCTCGGATGAAGTGAGGGCATGGACTATTCTGCGCAATACTATAGCGGTGCAGGCAGCGGGGAAGGTTCATACAGATATAGAGCGCGGCTTCATCAGGGCAGAGGTAATCGCCTATAAAGACCTAATGAAATGCGGTAGTTTAGCCGAGGGGAGAAAAAGTGCGCTGCTCCACACTGAAGGGAAGAGCTACGTCGTGAACGATGGCGATGTGATTACTTATCTGTTCAACGTCTGATATTCAAGCGTGCCCCCTCTTCGAAAGCTTGTGGGGCCCCTGCGTCGGCGTCCCCGACGTATCGCCCTCATATTTCTCGATCCAGGCAACCCCGACGATGCCGTACTTGCAGCCGTGTGGACGTAGTACCCTTGCCTGTACCGCTACACGAGTGCCTTCTTGACAAATCCACAGACCCATGTTATCCTCGCTGGTCTATAATATAGATTATTATTTAGACTACCAGAAAGGAGATCATAGAATGGGAAACGAGGAGCGTTTCGAGACAGTATCTACACATCGACCTGGCGAGAAGGTGCTAAGGAAAAAGAGGCAGCCCAAGAGGAGGCTGAGAATTGC
>JAAXQM010000066.1 GCA_012974295.1 Dehalococcoidales bacterium | reverse complement strand
CAATAACCTCGCCTCCGTCCACGATGTGCAAATCATGCAGTGATGCACAATGGGCCCAGCACGAATGGAGCGGTTGGATCCAGGCTAATGCATAGGATAAGGATTTTATAGTATACTAACGGCTACTGGGAGGTGCAAATATGGGTAAATTATTCTGGGAAATAGTCGATAGAACCATGACTGGGCCGGTAATGAAGGAGGATGAGTTTGAGAACGAGTTCTTCCCAACAAAAATAGCGGAAATTGTAGACAAGTATAAAATCGAATACGATCCGGATGAGCCTATTATGGCTGATCCGGGAATGGCGGATGCAATCTTTCAGGCAGGTTTGGAACTACTATTGGAAGTTGGATTATACTGCAAAGACACTAAACGAATAGTCAAGTTTACCGAAGAAGAAATTAAAGAGGTCATCGCGACCAGAAAAAGCGAAGTCACGTTTGGGAAAGATAGAGATGCAATCACGCTGAAGCCTAGAGCCCCCGGAGATAAGCAACATCCATACTCGTTCTTTCCCGCCGGAATCCTGACAAGAGACGTTAACAAGTATAGACTACATGCTTTGACCTCTGCGCAAGAACCGACATGTGACGGATTAATCCCTGTGCCTCTAGCGGGAATAGGGGATATTAGGCCGGCATCCGGAACACCAACTGAAACGCTTTTGGCCCTGACTGAAGCTCAAGTGATGAATGAGGTTGCTACGTGGGTAGGCAGGCCAGGCCTGTTTCTTGGGATTCCCATGTGTGCCACAACCCCGGGTGCATTGATGGCCGTTTTCGCCTCAGGCCTCTACAATAAATACAATTGCTGTATGCCTGTGCAGATACTGCAGGAAATGAGAATCAACTATGACAGACTTAACCAGGCTTTCTTTGCCCAGCAGCATGGCATCGTGCCATGGATAAGCAGTTGTGCTGTACTGTATGCATACATAACTGGCCCGGCACAGGCGGCAGTTGAAATAATCGCGCATACATTGGGGATGATGGCGTTTTCAGACGGTTCTTTTGCACAGGGCATGTCCAATACGGTTGATGGTATCTATACCGGCCCTGATATATGGTGGTGTAATTCGGCAGCCGCCCTCGCCGCTGAAAGAAACCTGAATGTACCATGGATCAGCTTTGGCTGTGTGGGTCATCAAGTAGGGCCCTTGACCGACGAATCTTGGTATGCGATTGCAGCTGCGAGTATAACAGCCTGCATATCAGGCATGGAAGGGATGTGGCTGGTTGGTGGAACTACTGGATTGGAAGCCAGGTGGGGAGCGGAAATAGCAAGGGCAGCTGCAGGGATTAAGGTCAGCGATGGCATTGCTATGATTAAAGAGATCGCTAAGAAACTTACAGGGCCCAAGCACGAGCCCATACGCTTAAGTGAGCTCTATGACCTGAAGACTCTAAAACCTAATAAAGAATTCCTCGATCACTATAATAAATTCACCAGAATATTCAAAGACATGGGTCTTGATTATCCAGCTTGGGAATAATAGACCACTGAGAAATAGAGGTTCGAGGACTTTTTAAGCAATCCTAACAAACTGAAAGGGGTGAGAAAATGGCAGAGATATCTGACCTACGGAAAGTAGTAGGTGAGTTGAAGCAGAAAGAAGCTGAGGAAATCACTAAAGAATTATTAGCCCAGGGCCTCGATCCACTCATGGTCCTGGAGGATGGCATAGTACAGGGTCTAAACGATGTGGGGGAGCGATTTCAAGCGAAGAAAGCTATTATCCCTGATCTGGTGAAAGGGGGTATCGTCGCCAGGACTTGTATACCCTATGTAGAAGCTGCTTTGTCGAAAGTAGAAGTGCAGGGAGTCCCTAAAGGAAAGAAGATACTGATTGGGACAATGTTAAGCCAGCATAATATCGGTAAAAATCTTGTCAGTACTTTCCTTTCCATTAACGGCTTTGACGTCGTCGATATGGGTTCAGAGAACCAGCCGTGGGATTTCTATGAAAAGGCCGAAGAGATGGGTGTGGATATGATTGCAGTCTCGGTAATGTTTATTCCTGCCCGGGAGAAAGTCGCTGAGCTAACGGATTTGTTAACCCAACTGGGAGTGCGCGAAAAGTATAAAGTTATAGTCGGTGGGGCTATAACCAATGAAAAATGGGCTGAGAGCATAGGCGCTGATGGTTGGGGGGCACAGGCAAAAGATGGTGTAGAACTGGCTAAGAAGCTACTGGGAGTAGCCTAGAGATGAACTTCACATTTGGAAGAGAGCAAAAAAGCTATAACATTGCAGGTGTTCGGGTGGCAAGCTAGCCGGGTGATTATCCCCTGTTCTAATTGGATCCCTATTCTATGAAGAAGCTAAAACAATCAGCGATCCTTTGAGAGGAATCTTCGATAAAGACAAAGCTTATAAGCAGGTTTTAGAGCAAGAAAATCTGTTAATAATGACAGGAATTCCATGCATCGTAGATTTCACAGGGTCTACGAGTGATAGCGTTTTACCTTAGTCTTTACCTTCCGCTAAATTGTTGATAATTAAGGAAACAGCGTAAGCTACCAAGGATGAGAATTGTGAGACCCGCTGACACACCGGCTGAAGTGTATGATTACTGGCACCAGCGCTGGGCGGACTATTTGAATCAACACTACAAAGAACGTTTTGTTCAAGCTGGAATTGTCAACATAAGTTTCACCGAAAAATGCCCGGATTGCCCCGATGGTAGCGGAGTATTCCATTATGCGTTTGCATCCGATGGGACACTCGGATTTGTCGACCATGAGGGTGATGCAGTTGTCGAGTACGATTCCTATGATATCGCTTATCGCCTGCTGGGAGATGAGAGCTATAACACAATGGAATTGTTCGACAAAGGGGGGCTCCGATTCATAAAGAATGTCGATCACTTTGTGAAACTTGCTGATCTTCTACCACTGATGCGAGAAGCTTTCTATGTGGCCATTGCGGATGCAGAGAATAAGTTCAATATCGAGATGCCAAAGTACGCATAGATGTGCAATATCCACGTAGAATCACCCGCTACTCTCAAATATCAAGATGAAGTTAAGTAGATAAGCACATGTAATATGAGCGAAGAGAAGAAAAAGGTTGTCTGTGGTCTTTGTGCCGTGCACTGCCTATATGAGGTGCGGATTGATAATGGCCAGTTCCTGGGCCCCGATTTTCGAAAGAAGCCTGACGCTTCACCCATGACCGAGGTTCATCGGAAAGCATTTGCAGCCTGTCCTCGAGCCCACTCAGCCAAAGAGCTTGTGTATCATCCGGATCGGTTGAACTATCCCCTCAAGCGGGTTGGTGAACGAGGCGATGGCCGATGGGAGCGCATCAGCTGGGAACAGGCACTGGATGAGATAGCGGACCGGCTTCAAGCTGCCAAAGACAAATATGGCGCCGAGACGCTGGCCATCGCCGGCGGAGAGCAGAACGCCGCCGATGAATACCGGCTACGTTTTCAGTCTCTGTTTGGCTCGCCGAATTTCCTCGGTCCTTGGTGTGGCACTGGTATGGTCTTGAGCCATATGATGTCTGGCGCGGTGATCTTCATTCCTCAGCTAGGTCCCGAAACCCGGTGTCTCATGTTGCTGGGCGTAAACGCTGCGCGATCGGTTCCAGTTTTCTGGAGAGGTATCCAGGCGATGCAGAAGATGTTGGGGCTCAAGCTGATTGTGGTTGATCCCAGAGACACCCCTACGGCAAGACGGGCTGATATCTGGCTTCGCCCACGCCTGGGAACCGATGCAGCCCTCCTCTTGGGCATGATTAGAACAATCATCGACGAGGATTTGCATGATAAGGAGTTTATCCAAAAATGGTGTTATGGGTTCGACCAACTTGTACAACGAGTCCAGGAATACCCAGTTGAGAAGGTTGCCGACATCACCGGAGTACCTGCGGAGAGCATAAAGGAGGCGGCGCGAGCTTATGCTACCACCAAACCGGCTCAGATCTTCCATATGACAGGTATTGAAGAGCAGCCCAACGCCACTCAGAGTCTCCAGGCCCGCTACATCCTGCCCGGGATAACAGGCAACATCGATGTTCAAGGTGGTGACATGATGCTGGCCGTGCATCCAACCGCTCGAACGGTGGCCGATCTAGATCTGCGCGACATGATGTCTCCAGAGCAGCAAGATAAGCTGATTGGCGCTGACAGGTTTCCTCTTTTCTCCTGGCGCAACTTCCGAATGATCGAGGAGAATGCAATGAAAGTCAGTGACCGGCGGCCCAACGGTATATGGCTCGTCGGGTTCGCTCATCCCCCCTCGACCTTCCAGGCCATGATTAGTGGAGAGCCCTATCCGGTGAAAGCACTGCTCACTGTTGCCAAGAATCCTCTCACGTCTTTCCCCAATGCAAGGCGGAATTATGAGGCGCTCATGAAACTCGATCTTCACATAGCAATGGACGTTTTCATGACGCCCGCCTGCCGCATCGCCGACTATGTACTCCCGGCAGCTTGCTGTTTCGAGAAGCCATGGATCTACGGTGTCGAGATCTTTCCTTTCCTACACGGAGGTGAGGCGGCCATCGAGCCGTTATACGAACGCAAACCGGAGTATTATCTGTGGCGCGAGCTGGGAATCCGACTGGGCCAAGAGGAGTATTGGCCTTGGAAAACTCTAGAGGAAGCCTACGATTGGAACTTGGAACCGCTCGGGATGACCTTCAAGGAGTTCATGGCTGGCAATCGCAGAGAGACCCCGCCGCTTCCAGCAAAGAAGTACGAAGCCAAAGGGTTCGGCACGCCTACAGGGAAATACGAGCTGTATTCCACCCTTCTGGAAGAGTTGGGCTGTGACCCGATGCCCTCCTTCATCGCACCCGAAACGGTGCTGGCAAACAGGCCGGATCTAGCAGCGGACTATCCGTTGACGCTGATTGCTGGGACCCGTTGTCACTTCTATCACTCGCAGGGCCGGCAACTCGAGTCGCTCCGTAAGAAGAACCCTGACCCAATGGCTCAAATCAGCCCGGAAACAGGCGCTCAGCTCGGCATAGCTAAGAGCGATTGGATGTGGATCGAAACTCCCATAGGAAAGGCCAAGTTCAAATGCGAATACTCCCAGGATGTGGCTCCCGAAGTGGTCCAGGCAGAGCATGGCTGGTGGTTTCCGGAGGAAGACTCGGCTGAATCGATTTTCCGCTCCAATGTGAATGCGATCATGGGCGACGATGTGAGTATCTGCGATGCTGTGAGCGGCAGCTACATACTCCGCGGGCAGATGTGCAAGGCCTACAAAGTTTAAAGACAGGAAACGCTATGTCGTGAACATCCTTATGACGATTTCTAATGAGTTAAAAGAGAGGACGTTTCCAAAGAGTTTTGGCAATCCTACCCTTGCTCGTATGGCAAATCCTCTCTCAATGCTCGGGTTAGCCTGACGGCTTCCTGTCCTAGATATCTCATATGTTGGGCTGTTAGCCACGGCATAGTATCCACAATGTTGCGAATTAGCTCCTCTGGATCACTGGATTCTCCCTCCCATAGAACCTTGTCCGCTTCATGGTTGACAAATAAGCCTCTGGCTCGACCGTTTTCCACACCAAAGAAGAAGAGGCCGGAGGGGTCAGCCTGGAGGGGTAAAGGTCGCTTGAACCATTTATCCAATTTGGCCAGGGCTTTATCCCAATCCCTTTCATAGATATGGGCTGAGTGGGAAATAAAGGTGGCTGAATCAACCGGTATGCCTATTCGATTCGCTACCTCCCTCTGTAATCGGATTAGGGATAAGGCGTTAAACGGCCAGCCACTATAAGCGTCGTCACTGCGAATAACGTAGGTCCCATAAAGTCGCTCATCCACGATGTTGAATGTC
>JAAXQM010000121.1 GCA_012974295.1 Dehalococcoidales bacterium | reverse complement strand
TGTGCCTATATCGCTATTAGGTTTCGTTTTGGCCAGTAATTGGGTAGGAGTTTAAAGAGGTGCAGGATACTTCATGCCGGGGGTCTGGGGGTGTCCCCCAGCTCAATAAGTCCCCCAATACTGGGGGATATAGGGGGTTGATCAAGACTATTTCAGCATTCTCGTATAATATTAGCTACGATATACGACTGGAGGGGATTTAATGCGTCCTGAATCGTTAACTTTTCCTCATAACTTTTTATGGGGGGCAGCCACATCGGCGTACCAGATAGAAGGTGCCTGGAACGAGGATGGTAAGGGCGAATCGATTTGGGACCGCTTCTCCCATACCCCTGGCACGATTAAGGATGACAGTACTGGCGATGTGGCTTGTGATCACTATCACCGCTGGCCCGAAGATATCGCGCTGATGAAAGAACTGGGCCTCAAGGCCTATCGTTTTTCGGTGTCATGGCCCCGTATATTGCCCGATGGGCGTGGGAAAGTGAATCAGGCCGGGCTGGATTTTTACAGCCGCCTGGTGGACGGGCTGCTGCAAGCGGGAATCGAGCCTTTTGTGACCCTGTATCACTGGGACCTGCCCCAGGCCTTGCAGGACGAGGGTGGTTGGGCAATGCGTTCGACCGCCGAAGCCTTCGTTGAGTATGCCGATGTTCTCAGCCGTCACCTGGGGGACCGTGTAAAGCACTGGATTACCCACAACGAGCCGTTTTCCGTAGCCTTTTTGGGCTATCAAATCGGCGAACATGCACCGGGACAGAAAGATTTCCCTACTTCACTTCAAGTTATCCACCATCTGCTTCTCTCCCACGGTTGGGCGGTGCCGGTACTGCGCAGCAATAGCCCGGGTGCCGAGGTTGGTATTACCCTCATCCTTATTCCGATTGAGCTGGCCTCCTCCAGCGATGCCAACTCTAAGCTCGGTCGCATACTGGACGGCCAGTTCAACAGGTGGTATCTCGATCCGCTTTATGGGCGCCACTATCCTGCTGATCAGGTAGCCGATCACATCGCCGCCGGTCATTTACCATTGGAAGGACCGACTTTTATACAAACGGGCGACCTGGATAGTATTGCTACACCGACCGATTTCCTCGGCGTCAACTACTACACCACCATAGTGCTGCGTGATGACGTGGTACCGGAAGGGGAGAACCATCCGCCTGTCTCCCCGGTGCCTGAGGTGGAGTGCACCGAGATGGGCTTACCTGTTAACCCTGATGGCCTTTACCGGCTGTTGAATCGACTGCATTTTAATTATCAACCCGGCAAGCTCTTTGTCACCGAAAACGGTGCGAGTTATTCCGATGGTCCTGGCAAGGATGGACGAATACGGGATCAGCGCCGGTTGAACTATCTGCAAGAGCATTTTGCCGCTGCCCACCGTGCTATTGAATGTGGTGTCCCCCTGGCTGGCTATTTCGTCTGGTCTCTCACGGACAATTTCGAGTGGAGCAAGGGCTATACGCAGCGCTATGGCATTGTCTGGGTGGACTATAAAACCCAGCAGCGCATCCCCAAAGACAGTGCGCTATGGTACAAACAGGTCATTGCTGAGAATGCATTGGTGACACCAACATTATAAGGCTGAGAAACTGGATTTATGTTTGCCATTGGTGACGGGTAAAAATAGTAAAGAGACTGCTGAAAAAGAGGTGTAGGATACTTCCTGCCGGGGGTCTGGGGGAGTCCCATAGCTTTAATAGGTCCCCCAAGATTGGTGGATTAAGGGGTTCGACTATTTCAACAGTATCAGTAAAGTACAATTATCCGATTTTACCTGTGGGGCTGTTGTACGAAATCCATGTGATGGGCACATCACGAAAGGGGGATAACTATGGCAAAATTGGATGACCTGGCCTTCCTCGATGCTACTTCCCAGGCCGAGCTGGTGCGGCGTAGGGAGGTCAAACCTATCGAACTGGTGGACGCCGCCATCGAGCGGATCGAGCGCCTGAACCCGACCATTAACGCGGTGGTGACACCGATGTATGAACAGGCCCGAACTGCGGCCACCACAGCACTGCCAACCGGACCATTCTCCGGCGTACCCTTCCTGTTAAAGGACTTGTTTGCCTCTTATGCTGGCGTCCGTATGACATCGGGCTCTGCCTTCCTGCGCGACTATGTGCCCGATCACGACAGCGAACTGGTGCTGAGGCTGAAGCGCGCCGGGCTTATTATCCTGGGCAAGACCAACACACCGGAGTTCGGATTGGTCCCTACTACCGAGCCGCATCTATTTGGCCCCAGCCGCAATCCCTGGGATACAAGCCGGACGCCTGGTGGCTCCAGCGGGGGCTCGGCCGCTGCGGTGGCTGCAGGGATGGTTCCCATGGCGCATGGTAATGATGGTGGCGGATCGATCCGGATGCCAGCGTCGTGCTGTGGGGTATTTGGGCTGAAGCCTACAAGGGCACGCAACCCTCTGGGGCCCGATTATGGTGAGCTTACTCACATGCTGGTAGTTGACCACGCCCTCACCCGCTCGGTGCGGGATAGCGCGGCTCTGCTCGATGCTACCTCTGGCCCCGCCATGGGTAACCCGTGTTGGGCGCCACCGCCAGCGCGACCGTTCCTTGAGGAGGTGGGAGCTGACCCGGGGCACCTGCGAATTGCCTTTACCACCCGGGCAGCTACCAGCGTGACTGTGCACCCCGATTGTGTAAATGCGGTAAAAGAAGCAGCAGCGCTCTGTTCCGGGCTTGGCCATGAGGTCGAGGAGGTAATGCCAGATATTGACGGGGACAGGTTAGCCCAGGCATTTGTAACCGTGTTTTCAGCCACCCATGCCATGGTTATAACCGATATCGCTAACCGGATTGGGCGGGAGGTCACTCCCCATGACCTGGAGCCTTTTACGTGGGCTTTATGCCAGATGGACAACCCTCCCTGTGCCACAACCTATCTACTTGCTGTTTCCTCAATGCACCACCTATCTCGGGATATAGCCAATTTCTTTAGCAATTACGACATCTGGCTCAGCCCCACTCTGGCTGAGCCGCCGGTTCCTCTTGGTACCTTTGAGTCTCTACCGGATAATCCTACACTTGGGCTCTTCCGTATGGCTCAATTCATGCCGTTCACACCGGTGTGCAATATGACTGGACAGCCGGCCATGTCGGTGCCCCTGTATTGGAATGCAGAGGGTCTGCCAATTGGCACTCAATTCATCGGGCGATTCGGTGACGAGGCGACCCTATTTCGCCTTGCGGCTCAGCTGGAGGAGGCGCGTCCGTGGGCCGACAGACGGCCGCCGGTATCGGCCTGAGCAGTCTCGTGAGCGGCGCGCGAGAGGTAGCAAGAGAAAATACGCAGGGGAGTTTGTATGTCGAGGTGGAATGTGTCGTGCCAATCAATTTCACGAGACAGCTGAAAAAGAGCTGCAGGATGTTTCCTGCCTGGGTCTGCGGATGTCCCCCACCTATAAAAAGTCTCCCAAGAGTGGAGGATTAAGGGGTTAATTGAGACTATTTCAGCAGTCTCTGTGAGTTCACCTGTAAGGATGTAATGCGAAGCCGCTGTAATTAAAGGTAGGAGGTTAACTATGGCGAAATTGGATGAGGTAGCCTTCCTTGATGCCACTGCCCAGGCCGAGCTGGTGCGGCGCAAAGAGGTCAAGCCTATCGAACTGGTGGACGCCGCCATCGAGCGGATCGAGCGCCTGAACCCTACGATTAACGCAGTGGTGACGACGATGTATGACCAGGCGCGCACCACGGCCACCGGCGTTCTGCCTGATGGACCCTTCAGTGGTGTGCCATACCTGCTTAAGGATCTACTCGCGGCGTATGCTGGAGTGCGGATGACGTCGGGCTCTGCTTTTCTGCGCGACTATATACCCGATCATGACAGTGAAATGGTGGTACGGCTAAAGCGTGCCGGACTTATCACCCTGGGGAAGACCAACTTGTCAGAGTTCGGTCTCATACCGACAACCGAGCCACGTCTGTTCGGCGCCAGCCGCAATCCATGGGACACTAACCGGACCACTGGTGGCTCCAGCGGGGGCTCGGCCGCCGCGGTGGCTGCGGGAATGGTTTCGGCAGCACATGCCAGTGACGGAGGCGGATCGATACGCATCCCGGCTTCGTGTTGTGGGGTATTTGGGCTGAAGCCTACACGGGCGCGTACTCCCTTGGGACCTGATTACGGAGATATCTGTAGTGGAATTACAATTGCCCACGCCCTCACCCGCTCGGTGCGGGACAGTGCTGCACTGCTCGATGCCACCTCTGGTCCGGATATCGGCGACCCGTACTGGGCGCCACCGCCGGCACGCCCGTTCCTGCAGGAGGTGGACGCCGATCCCGGGCGGCTGCGCATCGCCTTTACTACCAAGGGGATTATTGATGCCCCGGTTCATGCCGACTGTGTGAGCGCGGTCCATGAGGCGGCGGCCCTGTGTGCTGACCTGGGCCATGAGGTAATGGAAGCAACTCTGGCAGTGGACAGCGAGCAACTAGTCCAGGCATTCATAACTGGTTGGGCTGCTGACTGTTCCTGGGATATTGACCATATGGCTCGTAGAACTGGTCAGACACCAGTCCCGGACCAGTTTGAACCACTTACCTGGGCCTTATGTGAGTTAGGTCGCCAGACCAGTGCATCTGCATATCTCGTTGCCGTGTCTGTAATCCAGAGTATAGCCCGCGACATCGGGCGTTTCTTTGTCGACTACGATGTTCTGCTTACCCCGACGCTGGCCGAGCCGCCCGTTCCCTTGGGCACCTTCGAATCTCCGCCGGATAACCCCCTACAGGTGTTATTTCGCATAGGGGCGTTCATGCCCTTTACGCTGATCTTTAATGCCACGGGACAACCTGCCATGTCGGTGCCGTTGTACTGGAATGCTGATAACCTACCCATAGGGACCCACTTCATCGGGCGATTCGGTGATGAGGCGACCCTGTTTCGTCTTGCGGCTCAGCTTGAAGAGGCGCGTCCGTGGGCCGACCGCCGACCGCTGGTATCGGCATAGGTTTAGCGAGCGGGCAGCGTTCGAGATAGCAGAGGGAAATGCAAAAGGAACGAGTACGTTAGGGCGCAAAGAATCGTGTCGATCCTAGTGCCAGAAGAATAACTTAATCAAGGCTCATAGAGTGGCAAACAATAGTAACATCCGGATGGGGCAAACCTAACAATTAATTTGTAGGAAATGAATAAATGTGATTGCATGGATAAACTTTATCCTGTTGATTGTCTCAGCTTTACTTTTCTTGTACTTCTATGTAAAGAGTGTAAGCCCTGCCGCATTGGAAAGGAAGATCGGAGAGGTTGCCTACTCTAAATGCGCACGATACAGGTTGATAGCCGGGGCCTTCGAGATAGTCGCTGCTGCCAATTACGTGGTCTATTACTTCTACCCCCTACCGGTACAACTCCCCGAGACTTTTCCATGGGACTGGTGGATTTCAGTAATCATAGCTATTGTAATAGCCATTCCCGGCGGTTATCTGTGGTGGCGCGGAACAAAGGATGCCGGTAGGGAAACGATGGAGCCGAGAAAAGAGCACACGCTCTATGGAGGCATTTATCGGAAGGTTCGGCACCCCCAGGCGACCGGCGAGGTTACGTACTGGTGGGTAATTGCATTTATAGTGAATTCCCCATTCCTGGTGCTATTCTCGTTCATCTGGTTGCCAATCTTCTATGTGCTGTGCTGGGCGGAGGAAAAAGACCTCGTTATTCGCTATGGAGAGCAGTATCTCGAGTATAAGAGAAATACAGGCTTTCTCATACCAAAAAGAAAAAGAATTTGATATTGTTCGAAGTCACTATTTAGAAGAAATTGGGTCGACATCGTATAAAGACTGTTTTCGACACTTCGCTAAATGCCATCGGCACTTTATAAGAGACTGCTGAAAAAGAGGTGCAGGATACTTCCTGCCGGGGGTCTGGGGGTGTCCCCCAACTTATAGAA
>JAAXQM010000099.1 GCA_012974295.1 Dehalococcoidales bacterium | reverse complement strand
TGACGTGCTCAACTTCAGCTTCAACGGAGGGGGAAGCATCGTCCTCAATAAAGCCACCGGCCTCGAAGCCATCCTCAATCATCTTCGCACCCAGGGGGATATCACCGTCCTGTCCAACCCCCACCTTACGGTGATGAACGGGCAGTCCGCGGTCATGACCGTGGGTTCCCAGTTCCCCTTCAGCGATATCACCGGAGTCTCCCGCGACGAAGAGACCAACGTGGTCACCGTGGACGCCACCATCAGGCGGGTTGTCTTCGGTCTGCAACTGGGCATTTCCACACAGATCTCCGCCGATGGCATAATAACGCTGCACGTAGTACCCACGATTACCCGTCAGGACGGCACCCAGACCGTGACCATCCCCGTATCCTCCACCGCCACGGCCAGCTTCGAGAACCCCGTCATAGGACTGCAGGAGATGGCGACCACGGTGCGCGTACGGGACGGTCAACCCGTGATTCTAGGCGGCCTGATCAGCAAGGAAGAAACCAGAAACAAAGGAGAACTGCCGGGACTCGCCGGCATGCCTATATTCGGAAAACTCTTCCGCAACCAGGACAACAGCACCCAGACCCGGGAGCTGGTCATCCTGCTCAAGCCCTATATCAAGGAAGTCATCTGACCCTTTACAAGGCATGTATCTTGCTTTACAAAATCGGTCTCAAGACCACGAACCAAAAAAGGAGAATCCGGAAACATGAAACAAAGAACCCTCAGGAATCAAAAAGGTTTCACCCTGGTCGAAATCGCCATCGTCCTCGTCATCATCGGCCTGCTGCTCGGCGGCGTGCTCAAGGGGCAGGAGATGATCAAGAACGCAAAAGCAAAAAAAGTCATGAAAATGACTGATGAGGTTCGATCTGCCATCAACATTCATTTGGACAAAATGACTTTTATGCCGGGCGATTCAAGCACCCCTAAAAACGGCCAGATTGACGGACTCGCAGCAGTATCTACACCAGCGGTATTTACAGATTTATTTAATGCTAATATCGTATCGACAGCTAACGTACCTAAGGACCCATTTGGAGGTGTTGACATTGCGATTACATATCAAGCTGCAGCAGCTGGAACATTCATCAAAAATGGCCACTACATTAACTTTTCTGGATTAGCTGCTGAGCCAGACATTGCATACCAGCTTGACATTAACTACGATGATGGACTTGTTGATGCTGGCATAATAACTTATGATGGCACTTACCCTGTTGGGGCTACACCCGGCGTAGCTGGCAGCAACTTCTACATACAACTATAAGCTTTTATTGCCTAGCCATGTAGGGTGGGCACCGCCCACCATTTACTGAAACATCAAACCCGCAATAAAAACAAAAATCCCGGTGAGCACTTCGCTCACCGGGCTTGATTCACCACCGTTCAGGCCTTCATGGTCTATGATTAACTCACTACCTTCAAGACCCACCACAGGCGGCCAATCACTTCACTCTGACGGCTCCCTATTTACAGACGATCCTCAATTTCGGGACTAAAAACTAACCCAATCCAAAACACGGCGGCTTTGATGCAAAAAGAGCTTAAGAAATCACTACAAAACAATCGTGGTTTCAGCCTGTTTGAGCTGATTGTTGTGATATTTATCACCGGCATACTTGGTAGCGGAGGAATGGTTGTTTACAGCAGCCTCAAATCGCAATACCAGAGAACTCAAGCAAAACAACTGATGACTGACGTAAAAAAATCATTGAAAGCTTATGCCAGCACCCATGGTTATCTACCCTATTACGACTATGACGGAGATGGGTTCTCAGACTCAGATTCAGCCAACAACATGTACCTAGCCCTTCTCCCATTCAAAACTTTAGGGCTCAGCAGCAACATTGACCCCTGGGGCCAGCCCTTATCATATTTTGTCACACGAGAGCTCACAAACACTAAATCAACACTTAAATCTATATGTGGGTACTTAGAGCACAACCCCTCGAACCCAAACCAAACGATACTTGATAGAGACAGGACAAAATCTCCTGCCATCTCTTTACCACCAGACCACTTTGGCCCATACAGAGTGCCCTTCGTCATAGGCAGCCGAGGGGAGAACAGATATTTCGATGCCATTAAATCTCACTCAAACTACTACCCAAATCTTCTAATTCAGCATAATAAAACTGCTACATTCGATGACCTTATCGAGTTCGAAGGCATCTATTCTATGAGGGAATGGCTTGGATGCGACAGAAATTCACATCTATGAAAAAGACCTCTCCTACAAGTTTTTTATTATATAGAAATGAAAGTGGCACTATAATTTTCATACTTCTTATACTCACCCTGATTTCGAGCATTATTTACATATCTATCTTATCTCGATCCAACTTACCCATCAATCAGGAAAGAATTCTCAACACATACGTGGAAGAAGACATCTACCGAAAGAAGATACTCGTATCTCTCCATACTTTCATCTCCATAAACGGACGGCTACCCTTTGCAGACACTGGCGATGACGGCATAGAAAATAAGGACCTCAGCAATCCACCGACATCCAATTTCAAAGGGTATTTACCATACATTACGCTTGGCCTTCCCCCTACAGACCCGTGGGGAAGAAGGCCTACATATGAAGTCCATAAGAGCCTTGTCGAAATCATTGGCGACCCGACAGATCTTGACACTGCCTACTCGGCCTGCAGGAATCTAACTGATTCATTGCCCGCTCTGACAGCTCCACCTTACCCCGATGGAGAGCCCCATCTATGGGATGCCAACAAGCCCACACCGTCACTGCTTCCGGTGGCAGTCGTTATCGCCAGTGGAGGGATTGGCGATGCGGATGGTGACGGAATCCTGTTCGATATAGGATACAATGCCTCTACCCTTAGCGGTGGAAACAATGTAACAGGAAAACCTTACCTGAAACCGAAACCCACTCCCTGGGATAGCCCTACCCTTGATGACCTCACTATTGATGATCTCGTCATTTATTATAAGGCGGATCAATTATTGGAAAATTTAAAATTCATATATCACCAGGGAGACTTAAATAACAATGGATTTATCGAGCTCGAAACAGAATTTAACATTAACAGCCAAGTCGCACGTGAGTTTACAACTTTGGGGGCGACAGACCCTCCACCCTACTACTCTTGGG